>NZ_LT629758.1:6855000-7037500 GCF_900104725.1 Actinoplanes derwentensis | reverse complement strand
AAACGAAAATGTCTGACCTCCTTGAGGAACACCCGAGTAGCAGCGGACCCCTGAAATCTGCTGTGAATCTGCCAGGACCACCTGGTAAGGCTGAATACTTCCTGGTGACCGATAGCGGACTAGTACCGTGAGGGAATGGTGAAAAGTACCCCGGGAGGGGAGTGAAATAGTACCTGAAACCGTTCGCCTACAATCCGTCAGAGCCTCCTTTGCTGGGGTGATGGCGTGCCTTTTGAAGAATGAGCCTGCGAGTTAGTGGCATGTGGCGAGGTTAACCCGTGTGGGGTAGCCGTAGCGAAAGCGAGTCTTAATAGGGCGCCTTTTAGTCGCATGTTCTAGACCCGAAGCGGAGTGATCTAGCCATGGGCAGGTTGAAGCGTGGGTAAGACTGCGTGGAGGACCGAACCCACCAACGTTGAAAAGTTGGGGGATGACCTGTGGTTAGGGGTGAAAGGCCAATCAAACTCCGTGATAGCTGGTTCTCCCCGAAATGCATTTAGGTGCAGCGTCGCGTGTTTCTTGCCGGAGGTAGAGCACTGGATGGTCTAGGGGGCCCACAAGCTTACTGAAATCAGCCAAACTCCGAATGCCGGTAAGTGAGAGCGCGGCAGTGAGACTGCGGGGGATAAGCTTCGTAGTCGAGAGGGAAACAGCCCAGATCGCCAGCTAAGGCCCCTAAGCGTGTGCTAAGTGGAAAAGGATGTGGGATCGCATTGACAACCAGGAGGTTGGCTTAGAAGCAGCCACCCTTTAAAGAGTGCGTAATAGCTCACTGGTCAAGTGGTTCCGCGCCGACAATGTAGCGGGGCTCAAGCACACCGCCGAAGCTGTGGCATTCATACTTTACTTCGCTTCACTCTTCGTGAGTGTTGTGCAGGTGTGTGGATGGGTAGGGGAGCGTCGTATGGCGGGTGAAGCGGCGGAGTGATCCAGCCGTGGACGCCATACGAGTGAGAATGCAGGCATGAGTAGCGAATGAAGGGTGAGAACCCCTTCCGCCGGATGACCAAGGGTTCCAGGGCCAGGCTAATCCGCCCTGGGTGAGTCGGGGCCTAAGGCGAGGCCGAGAGGCGTAGTCGATGGATAACGGGTTGATATTCCCGTACCCGCAAAGAAGCGCCCAAGACGAACCTCGTTGTACTAACTACTTGATCAATTCAATGGCTTCGGCCGGCGATGCGGGAGACTAGGACCTCAGCGGGTAGTAGTTTAGCGATGGGGTGACGCAGGAAGGTAGATGATCCCGGCCGGTGGTTGTGCCGGGGTAAGCGTGTAGGACGTACCGTAGGCAAATCCGCGGTGCATATAGTCTGAGACGTGATGCCGAGCCGTTCTGGTGAAGTCATTGATCCTATGCTGCCGAGAAAAGCCTCTAGCGAGCTTTGAGCGGCCCGTACCCTAAACCGACACAGGTGGTCAGGTAGAGAATACCAAGGCGACGGGTGAACTGTGGTTAAGGAACTCGGCAAATTGCCCCCGTAACTTAGGGAGAAGGGGGGCCGGACGCGTGAAGCCACTTGCTGGTGGAGCGTGGTATGGCCGCAGAGAGCAGGGGGAAGCGACTGTTTACTAAAAACACAGGTCCATGCCAAGTCGTAAGACGATGTATATGGACTGACGCCTGCCCGGTGCTGGAACGTTAAGGGGACCTGTTAGCCCGTGAGGGCGAGGCGGAGAACTTAAGCGCCAGTAAACGGCGGTGGTAACTATAACCATCCTAAGGTAGCGAAATTCCTTGTCGGGTAAGTTCCGACCTGCACGAATGGCGTAACGACTTCCCCACTGTCTCAACCACAGGCCCGGCGAAATTGCAGTACGAGTAAAGATGCTCGTTACGCGCGGCAGGACGGAAAGACCCCGGGACCTTTACTATAGCTTGACATTGGTATCTGAATTTAATTGTGTAGGATAGGTGGGAGCCGGTGAAGCTCGGACGCCAGTTCGGGTGGAGGCAATGTTGAAATACCACTCTGTTGGGTTTGGGTATCTAACTTGCGGCCCTGATCGGGTCGAGGGACAGTGTCTGGTGGGTAGTTTAACTGGGGCGGTTGCCTCCTAAAGGGTAACGGAGGCGCCCAAAGGTTCCCTCAGCCTGGTTGGCAATCAGGTGTTGAGTGTAAGTGCACAAGGGAGCTTGACTGTGAGACTGACGGGTCGAGCAGGGACGAAAGTCGGGACTAGTGATCCGGCACTTGCGAGTGGAAGCGGTGTCGCTCAACGGATAAAAGGTACCCCGGGGATAACAGGCTGATCTTCCCCAAGAGTCCATATCGACGGGATGGTTTGGCACCTCGATGTCGGCTCGTCGCATCCTGGGGCTGTAGCAGGTCCCAAGGGTTGGGCTGTTCGCCCATTAAAGCGGTACGCGAGCTGGGTTTAGAACGTCGTGAGACAGTTCGGTCCCTATCCGCCGTGCGCGTTGGATACTTGAGAAGGGCTGTCCCTAGTACGAGAGGACCGGGACGGACGAACCTCTGGTGTGCCAGTTGTTCCGCCAGGAGCATGGCTGGTTGGCTACGTTCGGAAGGGATAACCGCTGAAAGCATCTAAGCGGGAAGCCTGCTTCGAGATGAGGTATCCCACCACCTTGAGTGGGTAAGGCTCCCAGCTAGACTACTGGGTTGATAGGCCGGAGATGTAAGCACGGTAACGTGTTGAGTTGACCGGTACTAATAGGCCGAGGGCTTAACCACCCTAAATTTTGTGCTTAGCGTCCACTGTGTGATTCACAGCAAACGAACAACCACCCCGATCCGGAGAAGTCCGGTCCTCGGGTTGCTGGTTGATGTTTCGCTGATGGCTGTTTCGGTGGTCATAGCGGAGGGGAAACGCCCGGTTACATTCCGAACCCGGTAGCTAAGCCCTCCAGCGCCGATGGTACTGCACTCGTGAGGGTGTGGGAGAGTAGGACGCCGCCGGACTCAAACGTATGGAAAGGCCCACCCGGGTGACCGGGTGGGCCTTTTCTGCGTTTGGAAGAGGATTGAATGACGGTGGAGTCGGCCGCGTCACGGGCAATGGGTGTGATGGGTTCCGGTACCGCCGGTATGCTGGGTCCGGGCCGTGACTGGCGCGTTCGGATGGGCTGACCATCGGGGAGCGGCTCCGTCGAGACGACGACATGCCGTGCGCCTGGGCCTCTTCGCTACGTGATAGGGAGGTCCCATGTCTGCAGAGTTGAACGCCGAGTCCGTCGCTTTCCGTTCCGCGCTCGAGGTGGTCCGCACGGTCGACCCGCGGATCGCTGATGCGATCGCGAAAGAGCTGACCGATCAGCGTGAGTCGCTGAAGCTGATCGCCAGTGAGAACTACGCTTCTCCGGCCGTCCTGCTCGCCATGGGTAACTGGCTCTCCGACAAATATGCGGAGGGCACCATCGGCCGCCGGTTCTACGCCGGCTGCCAGAACGTCGACACCGTCGAGTCGATCGCCGTCGAGCACGCGAAAGAGCTGTTCGGGGCTCCGTACGCGTACGTCCAGCCGCACTCCGGCATCGACGCGAACCTGGTCGCCTACTGGGCCATCCTCGCCGACCGGGTCGAGGTGCCGTTCCTCAAGAAGTTCGAGAAGCGGCAGATCAACGACCTGACCGACGCCGAGTGGGCCGAGCTGCGGCAGGCGTTTGGCAACCAGCGGCTGCTCGGCATGTCTCTGGACGCCGGTGGCCACCTGACCCACGGTTTCCGGCCGAACATCTCCGGCAAGATGTTCGACCAGCGCTCCTACGGTGTCGACCAGGCCACCGGCCAGATCGACTACCAGGCGCTGCGGGAGAGCGCCAAGGAGTTCAAGCCCGCGGTGATCGTGGGCGGTTACTCGGCGTACCCGCGGAAGGTGAACTTCGCGAAGATGCGCGAGATCGCCGACGAGGTGGGCGCGACGTTCATGGTCGACATGGCGCACTTCGCCGGTCTGGTCGCCGGTGGCGTGTTCACCGGGGACTACAACCCGATCCCGCACGCGCACATCGTCACCACCACTACCCACAAGAGCCTGCGTGGCCCGCGTGGCGGTGCGGTGTTCTGCCAGCCGGAGCTGTCCTCCCAGGTGGACCGCGGCTGCCCGATGGTGCTCGGTGGCCCGCTGCCGCACGTGATGGCCGCGAAGGCGATCGCGTTCGCCGAGGCCCGTCGGCCGGAGTTCGCGACGTATGCCCAGCAGATCGTCACCAACAGCCAGGCTCTGGCCGAGGGCCTGCTGAAGCGGGGTGTGCAGGTGGTCTCCGGCGGCACCGACAACCATCTGGTGCTGCTCGACGTGCACCCGTTCGGCATCACCGGCCGCCAGGCCGAGCAGGCCCTGCTGGACAGCGGCATCGTGACGAACCGCAACGCGATCCCGAACGACCCGAACGGCGCCTGGTACACCTCCGGTATCCGCGTCGGCACCCCGGCCCTGACCAGCCGCGGCCTGGGCGTCGCCGAGATGGACCAGATCGCCGACCTGATCCACACGGTCCTTGCCGCCACCACCCCGGCCGAGGGCTCGAAGGCCAAGTTCACCCTGGACCCGGCCCTCTCCGACCGGATCAGCAAGCAGGCCACCGAACTTCTCGCCCCGTTCCCGCTCTACCCGTCGGTCGACCTCGGCTGACAGTTCTTCCCAAAGCGCCGCCTTCATCGGATCCGTTCCGGTGAAGGCGGCGTTTGCCATTTCTCGCCAGGTTGATCGGCCGCAAGACAAGCCCGCGCCGTAGCTGAATGTAACTGCCGAGAAACCTGCTGTTGACACTCAGGGAGGGTGGGCGTCTACTGCCAGAGGCAGCGTCATCTCTCGATGTGTTCGGAGGGGGCATGCGCGGGTTCGGGAAAGCAGTGGTCTGCGTGATGCTCGTTCTCAGCGGGGCCGCGTGCAATCGGGGCACCGGGGAGCCGGTTGTCGGGCTGATCACCAAGACGGATACCAACCCGTTCTTCGTGACCATGAAGAACGGGGCACAGCGTGCGGCCGGTCAGCAGGCCGTCGAGTTGCAGACGTTCGCTGGGCGGGTGGACGGGGACACCGAGGCGCAGATGCTGGCGATCGAGAATTTGATCTCGTACGGCGCCAAAGGTTTTCTGATCACTCCGAACGACTCCAAGGCGATCGTTCCAGCGATCGACCGGGCGCACGACGCCGGGATGCTGGTGATCGCCCTGGACACCCCGGTCGAGCCGGCTGATGCCGCCGACGCCACGTTCGCCACCGACAATTACCAGGCCGGGCGGCTGATCGGGCAGTGGGCGAAGGCGAAGTTCGCCAAGGAGGGCAAGCAGGCGCGGATCGCCCTGCTCGACCTAAATCCGAACCAGGTCTCCGTCGACGTGCAGCGGGATCAGGGGTTCCTGGAGGGGTTCGGGGTGGACGTGGCCGACCCGGCGCGGATCGGTGACGAGAACGATCCGCGGATCGTCGGGCACGACGTCACCGACGGCAACGAGGACGGTGGGCGGACCGCGATGGAGAACCTGCTCCAGAAGGATCCGGCGATCAACCTGGTCTACACGATCAACGAGCCGGCGGCGGCCGGTGCCTATCAGGCGCTCAAGGCGGCCGGTAAGGATCAGGACGTCACCATCGTCTCGGTCGACGGTGGCTGCCCGGGTGTCGACAACGTGGCCGGTGGGGTGATCGGGGCGACCTCGATGCAGTTCCCGATCAAGATGGCCGAGCTGGGCGTGCGGGCCATCGCGGAGTACGCGAAGACCGGCGTCAAACCACAGAACACCGCCGGGAAGTCCTTCTTCGACACCGGTGTACAGCTGATCACCGACGATCCGCAGGCCGGCGTGGAGGCCGAGGACTCCACGTGGGGCCGGCAGAACTGCTGGGGGTGACCGATGGCGACCACCGCGGACTTCGAGGTACGGCGCAACGAATCGTTCGGGGCGCGTCTGCAACATCTGCTGCACGGCAATCCGGTCCTCGGGCCGCTTGCTGTGCTGCTCGTGGCGATCGTCGCGTTCTCGATCGTCAACGTCCGGTTCTTCGCCGCGGCCAACCTGTCGCTGGTGCTGTTGCAGGTCACCGTGATCGCGACGCTGGCGCTCGGGCAGACACTCGTCATCCTGACCGCCGGGATCGATCTGTCGGCCGGTGCGGTCGCGGTCTTCTCGTCGATCCTGATGGCGCTCTTCGCCACCAGCGCGGGGGTGCCGGCACCGCTCGCGCTGCTGCTCGGGTTCGCCTGCGGCACGGCGATGGGCGCGCTGAACGGGCTGCTGGTGACCCGGATCAAGTTGCCGCCGTTCATCGTCACGCTCGGCACGCTGACCATCTTCTTCTCCCTGAACTCGGTGGTCAGCAACAGCGAGACGGTGCGTGGTGCGGACATGCCGGGGCTGATGACGTGGACCGGGGACGCGATCCCGATCGGGGATTTCCGGCTCAGTTACGGGTCGATCATCATGCTGCTGCTGTTCGGGTTCTTCGCTTACGCGCTCAGCTCGACGGCCTGGGGGAAACACGTCTACGCGACCGGTGACGACGTGGAGGCGGCGCGACTGGCCGGTATTCGTACCGGCAGAGTGCTCTTCTCGGTCTATGCCACGGCTGGTCTGCTCTATGCGGTCGCCGGGTGGATCCTGATCGGCCGGCTCGCGTCGGCCAGCCCGAACGTCGGCACCGAGTACAACCTGGACTCGATCACCGCGGTCGTGCTCGGCGGCACCAGCCTCTTCGGTGGGCGGGGCGGAGTGGTCGGCACCCTGATCGGGGCGCTGATCGTCGGGGTCTTCCGCAACGGGTTGCAGCTGGCCGGGGTCGAGGTGGTCTGGCAGGGCTTCGCGATCGGCCTGCTGGTCCTGATCGCGGTCTCCCTGGATCAGTGGATCAGGAGGGTCAAGGCATGACGACTCCGGTTCTTCAAGCCAAGGGCCTTACCAAGGCGTACGGCCGGGTGGTCGCGATTGAAGGTAGTGACCTGGAGTTGCTGCCCGGGGAGATCCTCGCGGTGATCGGTGACAACGGCGCCGGGAAGTCGAGCCTGATCAAGGCACTGTCCGGCGCGATCGTCCCGGACCGCGGCGAGATTCTGCTGGACGGGCAGCCGGTGCGGTTCCGGAACCCGATGGACGCCCGGGCGGCCGGGATCGAGACCGTTTACCAGACTCTCGCGGTCGCGCCCGGCCTGGACATCGCGGACAACCTGTTTCTCGGCCGGGAGGAGCGCCGTCCCGGTGTGCTCGGTTCGGTGTTCCGGATGCTGGACCGTAAACGGATGCGGTCGGAGGCGGCCCGGCACATGAGCGAGCTGGGTGTCGGCACCCTGCAGAACATCGGGCAGGCGGTCGAGTCGCTCTCCGGTGGTCAGCGGCAGGCGGTCGCGGTAGCCCGGTCGGCGGCGTTCGGCAGCAAGGTGGTGATTCTCGACGAGCCCACCGCGGCGCTCGGGGTGAAGGAGGGCAACCGGGTCCTCCAGCTCATCCGTGACGTCCGTGATCGGGGTCTGCCGGTGATTCTGATCAGTCACAACATGCCGCACGTCTTCGAGATCGCGGACCGGATCCACATCCAGCGGCTGGGCCGGCGGATCGCGGTGATCACTCCGCAATCCCACTCGATGTCCGACGCGGTGGCGATCATGACGGGGGCGGCGCCGCCCCCGAAGTAATCGGATCAGAGACCGTGACCGGATCAGAGACCGTGGGCGGTGATGTCGCCGTTGGCGGTGGTGGCGTGGATGGTCAGGCCGGCGGTGCCGCCGGTGTTGCGGAGTGTGTTGGCGATGCGGCCGTGGGCGGTGCCGGCGTCCAGGACCGCGTCGCCGGCCGCGCCGACGGTGATGTCGCCGCTCTGGGTGCTGATCCGTGCGTCGCCGCCGAGTCGGCTGACGGTGATGTCGCCGGACTGCAGGGTGAGCCGGGCGGCGGCGGTCTCGTCGAGCCGGACCGTGCCGTGCGCGCCGTCATAGGTGACGTCCCCGAGCCGGCCGACCCCGCGCAGGTCCGCGGCGGCTGCGGTCGCCTCGATCCGGGAACCGGCCGGGAGCTGGACGGTGACCTCGACGGATCCGGGGGCGCCGGGGAAGCGTCGGCTCGTCTCCACGGTGTGGATCCGCAGCACACCGTCGTCGTAGCTGACCGTGACGTCCTCGGCTGCTCGCACATCGCGGGACTTGGCGGCGTTGGCGGGCCGGACCTCGACGGTGGTGTCGGCGCGGTCGGCGGCGATGAACTGGATCCGGCCGGCCGGGATGTCGAGGACGGCGGAGACGGGGGCGGGAGTGGCGTACGTCTGCATGGTGGACTCCTTCGATCTCTTGTTTCTGACATTGGAAACGCTACGTTGCCTTCGATGGGTGAGCAACAATCACATTGCGTTTGTGCGACGTACTAGCAGATCAGCGGCTTGAAATCATTGCAATGGCCGTGAATTCAACGCAACGAGCCGTTGCAATGGATGAAGAGTGAAGGCTATGACGGATGGAAGTTCGTGACTTGCTACACGACTGTGTAGTAGGCTACACAGGTGAGTAGTGACAGTGACCTGACCGCGCGGGCCCGGATTCGTGACGCCGCGATCGCGCTCTTCACCGAGCGTGGTGTCGCCGCCGCCACGATTCGGGACATCGCCCAGGCCGCCGGGGTCTCCTCGGGGTTGCTGCGGCACCACTTCGGTTCCAAGGAGGGGCTGCGCGACGCCTGTGACGAGTGGGCGTTCAGCCAGATCGCGCAGATGCAGATCCGGTTCTCCGAGAACCAGGCGGTCGGCGCGCTGATGCCCGAGGCGCTGGCGTTTCAGCATTACCTGGTGCGGTCCCTGATGGACGGTTCCGCCCGGGGTTCGGCCATGTTCACCATGGCGGTGGAGCACGGGGAGCGCTGGGTGGCCGGCACCGATCTGCAGACCTCCGACCGGCGGGCCTTCGCGGCCGTCCTCGGTGCCATGAAGTTGGGCATGTTCGTGATGCGCGACCAGCTCACCGCGGTGCTCGGTGAGGACGTCGGCGAGCCGTCCGGCTATCTGCGCATGATCCGGGCCTCGGTGGAGGTCTTCAGCCAGCCGCTACTCACCCCTGAACAAGCTGATCGCACGCTCAAGGAGCTGGATCAGCTCGGCGAAACGCTTAACGGAGAGAAGGGGCCATGGCAGATGCCATCGATGCCGACGGACTGATCAAACGGTTCGGGGCGGTCACCGCCCTGGACGGGCTGGACCTGACGGTCCGGACCGGCGAGGTGCACGGTTTCCTCGGGCCGAACGGGGCCGGCAAGACCACCACCATCCGCGTGTTGCTGGGCCTGATGCGGGCCGATTCAGGCTCGGCCCGGCTGCTCGGCGGTGACCCGTGGGCCGACGCGACGGCGCTGCACCGCCGTCTGGCGTACGTGCCGGGTGATGTCACGTTCTGGCCCAACCTCACCGGTGGTGAGGTGATCGACCTGCTCGGCCGGCTGCGCGGCGGCCTCGACACCGGGCGGCGGGACCGGCTGATCGAGCGGTTCGAGCTCGACCCACGAAAGAAGGGCCGGGCCTACTCCAAGGGCAACCGGCAGAAGGTGGCGCTGGTCGCGGCGCTGGCCTCCGATGTGGAGCTGCTGATCCTGGACGAGCCGACCTCCGGGCTGGATCCGCTGATGGAGGAGGTCTTCCGTGAGGTGATCCTGGAGGAGAAGCGGCGCGGGGACCGGACGGTGCTGCTGTCCAGTCACATCCTCTCCGAAGTGGAGGCGCTCTGTGACCGGCTGACCATCATCCGGGCCGGGAAGAGCGTGGAGACCGGCACCCTCGACGACCTGCGGCACCTGACCCGGACCACGATCCGGGCCGAGCTGACCGGCCCGGTGAACGGGCTGGCCGACATCCCCGGGGTGCACGGCCTGACCACCGAGGACGGCCGGGTCGCCTTCGACGTCGACGCCGCGGCCCTCGAACCGGCGCTGCGATCCCTGGTCGCGGCCGGGGTGCGCAGCCTGGTCAGTCAGCCGCCGTCGCTGGAGGAACTGTTCCTGCGGCACTACACCGGGGCGCAGTCCCGATGACCGGCACGTTCGGGTTGCTCCGGCTCGTCCTGCGACGGGACCGGATCATCATGCCGCTCTGGGTGCTCGGCCTGGGCATCCTGCCGTGGGTCTACGTGACCGGCTTCGACTCGTTGTTCAGCACAGTCCAGGAGCGGGTGGACTACGCGCGGATCAGCGCCGCCAACACCGGGTTCGTCGCGCTCTACGGACCGCTGCGCGGCGACAGCCTGGGTGAGCTGGTGGTCTGGCGTGGCGGGTTCGTGCCCGTGATGATCGCGCTGGCGGCGCTGCTCACGGTGCTGCGGCACACCCGCGCGGACGAGGAGGCGGGGCGTACCGAGCTGATCCGGGCCGGGGTGGTCGGGCGGTTCGCGCCGCTGGCCGCCGCGGTGCTCGCGACCGTGCTGGCGTGCACCGTGATGGGGGTGGTCGTGGCGGTCACCCTGATCGGGCACGGTCTGCCGGGCGGCGGTGCGATGGCGCTGGGCGCGGTGTTCGCCGTCAGCGGCTGGGCCTTCGCCGGGGTGGCGGCGGTCACGGCGCAGCTCAGTGACAGTGCCCGCGGTGGCCGTACGATCGCGGTCCTGGTCCTCGGGGTGTCCTATGTCCTGCGGCTCGGCGGCGACATCTCGGCGATGGGGGACAGCCGGCTCGACTGGCTGTCCTGGCTCTCCCCGATCGGCTGGGTGGAGCGGGTCTTCCCGTTCGGGGCGGACGACGGGGGTCCGCTCATCCTGACGGTCGCCCTGACGTTGGTCACGGTGGGTGCCGGGGCGTTTCTGCTGACCCGCCGGGACCTCGGTTCGGGCATTCTGGCCAGCCGTCTCGGACCGGCTACCGCGGGGGCGGCACTGCGCTCGCCGATCGGGCTCGCCTGGCGGCTGCATCGGGGACTGCTGTTCGGCTGGACCGCCGGGTTCGCCGTGCTGGGCCTGGTCTTCGGTGCGGTCGCCAACAGTGTGGTTCAGTTGGCCGACGACTCGTCCGGGGTGACGGAGATGTTCACCCGGATCGGCGGCACCACTGCTGTCGCGGACGCCTACTTCGCCATCGCCGCGCAGTTGAGCGGGTTGATCGTCGCCTGTTATGCGGTGCAGTGCGCGCTGCGGATGCGGGACGAGGAGCAGTCCGGGCATGCCGAGGCCCTGCTCAGCACCGATGTCAGCCGCTGGTCCTGGGCCGCCGGGCACCTGGTCTTCGCCGTGGGCGGGCCGGCTGTCGCGCTGTTCGCCGAAGGTCTGCTCGCCGGGCTGGCGTTCGGTGATCTCGGTGGGGTGCTGGCGACCACGCTGGTTCAGTTGCCGGCCGTCTGGGTGCTGGCCGCGGTGGCGACGCTGCTGATCGGGGCGGTGCCGAAACTGGCGGCGGCGGCCTGGGCGGTGACTGCTGCGGCGTTGCTGATCCTGCTGGTGGGGCCGTTGCTCAAGGTCGATCAACTGGTGCTCGACCTGTCGCCGTTCACCCATGTGCCGCGGCTGCCGGGGGACGCTTCCGCGGTCGTACCGCTGCTGATGTTGACCTTGATCGCGGCCGTCCTCGGTGGCGCCGGACTGATCGCCCTGCGCCGCCGGGACGTCCCGGTGTGAGAAGACCTAGTGGGTGCCCGGCCGCTTCGGCAGGACCAGTTCCTCGTGGTCCAGCTCGCGGTTGAGGACCCGCAGGTTGTCGTCACTGAGCCGGCCGGCATCGCGCCAGCGCAACAGCTCCTCGCGCTCGGCGTCGATGACGGCCTGGCGGACCGTCAGCGCGGCCTCGTACTGCGGGGACTGCGGTAGCTCCTGCGACTCGAACTGTTCGAGCAGGTCGAGTCGCCGGCGGTACCGGTCCAGGCGGACCTGGAGCTGCTTGCGCATCTGCTCGATCGCCTCGTCCTCGACGTTGTCGTGCTGCTCCTCCTGGATGTCGTCGAGCCGGTTGAGCGCGGCCTGGACGGCGGCCGACCGGGCCTCGTTGCGCAGCCGGGCCTTGTCCTTCTGGTCGGCGCGCAGGCCCAGCCAGCGGACCAGCGGCGCGAAGGTGAGGCCCTGGCCGACCAGGGTGACCAGCACGACGATCATGGCGCAGAAGACCAGCAGTTCCCGGTTCGGGAAGTCGTGCGGCAGCGCGAAGATGGCGGCCAGGGTGATCACGCCACGGGTACCGGCCCAGCTCAGGGCGGTCACCTCGCGGCCGTTGATCGGCTCCTCCTTCTTCACACCCTCCGGACAGTCCATGTCGTCGTCCTGCTGCCCGCCGAGACGCAGGTGCAGTTGGCGGGGCAGGAGCTGGGTGACGACCAGCCAGAGCGGCCGGATCAGCAGGACCGCGCCAAGGGTGATGGCCAGGGCGATGGTGATCGTGGTCCACGAGTAGTCGTTGAGCGCGCCCAGGATCGACTTGACCTGCTGGCCGATCAGCAGGAAGACGACGCCCTCCAGCAGGAAGTCGATCAGCCGCCAGACCGCGCTGGTCTGCAGGCGGCTCGCGCCGGTGGTGTACCGCGGAGTGTCGTGCCCGATCATCAGACCGGCGACCACGACCGCGAGCACGCCGGAGAGGTGCCAGTGCTCGGCCACCAGGAACGCGGCGAGCGGGGTGATGATCGACAGGGCGTTGGCGCTGAGCGGGTCGGACCGCAGCGGGCGCAGGAACCGCACGGTGTAGGCGACCGCGACACCGATCAGCACACCACCGGTGGCGGAGATGACGAACTGGCCGATCGCCGACGGGAACGAGAAGTTGCCGTCCTCCTGGGCGGCGATCGCCACGGTGAGCAGGGTCAGCGCGGTCGCGTCGTTGAGCAGGCCCTCACCCTGGATCAGGGTGATCAGTTTGGCGGGCAGGCCGGCCTTGCGGCCGACGGCCAGAGCGGCCACCGGGTCCGGCGGGGCGACCGCCGCGCCCAGGGCGACACCGGCGGCGAGGGTGGCGCCGGCCACCCAGTACGAGAAGCCGAAGCCGATCAGCAGGGCGGTGACCAGGACCAGAGCTACCGAAAGGCTGATCACCGTGCGCATGTTGCGCCGGATGTCGAGCAGTGAGGAGTCCAGCGCCGCGTTGTAGAGAAGGGGCGGCAGGATGAAGTACAGAATGATGTGCTCGTCCAGCACGAGGTTGTAGCCCGGTAAGTACGAGTAGACGATGCCGACCACCGTCAGTAGCACCGCGGCCGGGAGGCCGGTCTTGTCCGTCACCCAGTGGACCACGATGATCACCCCGACCGCGCTCAGGGCAAATAACAGGATCTCCTCGTAGCTCATACGATCATTCTCGCGGCAGGTCCAAGCCGAGTTGGTCGCGGGTTGTGGTCAGAGCCTCGCGATTCTGCTCGATGACGGGGGTCGCCGCCTCGACGATCCGCTGCACGGCCGGGTCGGTGGTGATCTTGAGCACGGTGCCGGCGAGCTTCGCGGCGCGCTCGTAATTCGTGATCTGGGTGGTGACGAAGAGGGTGTCGAACTCGGTCGCCGAGGCCGCCTTGTACTGCGCGGCGAGCTGCCGCTGTTCGGAGTTCGGCTCGTCCGGCAGGCTCACGTGCAAGTCCTCGGAAACCGCTCTGACCTGGGAATCCAGCTTCTTGTGGTAGCTCGCGAACCGCTTGCCGAGCTTGCGGACCGCCGAGCTCTCACCCTTGCGGGCGGCGATCTTCCCGGCCTTGATCTGGGCCAGGTTCCCCTGGTGCGCGGCGATCAGGAACTCGGCTTCGGGGCTGGCCGGACGGTTCGGGAGCCCGGCCGTCGCGGGCGCGGCGGGCACGATCGACAGCGCCGCGAAACCCAACGTAAAAATCATGTGACGCAAAGACATATTCGGAGCATAAGTGGGACAAGTCGGACTTTACTGAGGCGCGCCCGGCCGTCATCGGACGACCGGGCGCGACAGATCAGTAGCGGTAGTGCTCCGGCTTGAACGGGCCCGCGACGTCCACACCCAGGTACTCGGCCTGCTTCTTGGTGAGGGTCGTGAGGCGCACACCCAGCGCGTCCAGGTGCAGGCGAGCCACCTTCTCGTCCAGGTGCTTCGGCAGGACGTAGACCTGCTTGTCGTACTCGCCCGGCTTGGTCCACAGCTCGATCTGCGCCATCACCTGGTTGGTGAAGGAATTCGACATCACGAAGCTGGGGTGACCGGTGGCGTTGCCCAGGTTCATCAGGCGTCCCTCGGAGAGCACGATCACCGAGTGACCGTCCGCGAAGCGCCACTCGTGGACCTGCGGCTTGATCTCGACCTTCTCGATGCCGGCGACCTTGGCCAGACCGGCCATGTCGATCTCGTCGTCGAAGTGGCCGACGTTGCCGACGATGGCGTTGTGCTTCATCGCGGCCAGGTGCTCGGCGGTGATGATGTCGGTGCCACCGGTCGTGGTGATGAAGATGTCCGCCGAGGCGACGACGTCTTCGAGCCGGACCACCTGCATGCCGTCCATGGCCGCCTGCAGCGCGCAGATCGGGTCGACCTCGGTGACGACGACGCGGGCGCCCTGGCCACGCAACGTCTCCGCCGAGCCCTTGCCGACATCGCCGTAACCACAGACCACGGCCAGCTTGCCGCCGAGCATCACGTCGGTCGCCCGGTTCAGGCCGTCGACCAGCGAGTGGCGGATGCCGTACTTGTTGTCGAACTTGCTCTTGGTGACCGCGTCGTTGACGTTGATCGCCGGGAAGAGCAGCGTGCCCTCCTTGGCCAGCTTGTACAGCCGGGCCACACCGGTGGTGGTCTCCTCGGTGACACCCTTGATCTCGGCCGCGATCTTGGTGAAGCGGTCCTTCGAGGTCGCGAGGCTGGCACGCAGGGTGTCCAGGATGATCGAGTACTCGTGGCTGTCGTTCTCGGTGGTCTGCGGCACCGCGCCGGCCGCCTCGAACTCGACACCCTTGTGCACGAGCAGGGTGGCGTCACCGCCGTCGTCGAGGATCATGTTCGGGCCCTGGCCGTCGCTGAACTCGAACAGCCGCATGGTGGCCCACCAGTACTCCTCCAGCGACTCGCCCTTCCAGGCGAAGACCGGGACACCGGCCGGGGCGTCGACCGTGCCGGTCGGGCCGACGACGGTGGCGGCGGCCGCCTCGTCCTGGGTGGAGAAGATGTTGCAGGACACCCAGCGCACCTCGGCGCCGAGCGCGACCAGCGTCTCGATCAGGACCGCGGTCTGCACGGTCATGTGCAGCGAGCCGGCGATCCGGGCACCACGCAGCGGCTTGGAGTCGCCGAACTCGGTGCGCAGGGACATCAGGCCGGGCATCTCGTGCTCGGCGAGACGGAGCTGGTGACGACCCGCCTCAGCCAGCGAGAGGTCGGCTACCGCGAAGTCGAGACCGTTGACGGATCGAAGTTTGTCGCTCATGAAAAGAGGGCTCCTCCCTCATCAGGAGGCGCCCTTGAGTCGTCGTGAGCCCGGCCGAGCGTGGCGGACGTCGTTGTCCGTTGCAGCGCCTCTCGGCGGACAAAGCAACGATAGCCTCTGCCCGGCAAGATCACATCCGTCTGAGAGTTCCGTCGGTGTCCGTAATCACATACGTACCGTCACCGAGCGGTGTCAGATCGTACTCATCAATGGTTGAAATGCCCATTTCGCCCTTTATATCCCCGGTCCTGGCGTCAACCGTGAAGTGCTTCCACCAGTTCTCCTCGTCCTCGCCGCGGACGACCGCGATGATCGTCTCGCCGTCCAGGAAGCCGGGACTCCACTCGATGTAGACCTCGTCGTCGGAGTCGAACCCGAAATCCGCGACGGTGACCCGGAACAGGACCTCCCCGCCGGGGAACGCGTGCACGGCCAGATCCTCCGAGTCGTGGGCGACGGTCACGAACCGGGTCTCGTCCGGCGAGACACCACACAGCGAGCGGTCGTCCCAGCCGAAGTCCCGCGGTTCGATTCCCGGCCCGGCCAGATAGATCCGCAGACCGTCCTGACCCTCGCCGACCTCCAGCATCATCCGGCCGTCCCGCAGCGGGTACTGGTCGCCGCCGTGACCCACCGTCGGAAGCGTGTGCCGAGCCCGCAGCTCGCCGGTGACCGCGTCCAGCGCGATCCACGCGTCGTCACCGCGGTCGGCCATCGCGTTCGGCACGTACACCCAGACCAGGGAGTCGTCGGCGGACAGTGCCACGTCGGTGTAGGCGACACCCCGCTTCGGCCCGCGCTCACCCAGGTCGAAACGCCACTGTTCGCGCCCCTCCGGATCGACGCGCAGCACCGCCCGGTCGGTCGCGTAGATCAGCTGGTCGCCCGGGTTCGTGACGGTGTGCCCCTCGCTTCCCGGCTCCTGGAAGGTGCTCCGTGGCGGCACGGGGAAGGTTCGCACCAGGGTGAGGTCGGCGTCGTAGACCTCGACCAGATGGTTCAGCTTTCGGGAGAATGCGCGCACGCGGGCAGTTTAAGTGGGGTTCCGTCGGCGCGGTGACGTGCTGGTGATCAACAGGGGCGGCGAGCGGGTGGCCGGGCTTCGCCCAATGTTCACCTTTGCGTGACTAATTCCTTGCTTTCGGTCACCGATGGAACGGTACTGACAGTCAAGGAAGGTTGAACATGTCCGTTAACCGTGGGCTCGGGCAATGGTGCCGAAACCGCAAGGTCTCCACCAAGGTGCTCACGGTCGCGGGCGTAGCCGTCGCCGGGACCCTCGCGACCGGGGCGATCAGCCTGGTCGGCATCAACCAGTTGCAGAGCGATCGGAACACCGAGATCGCCGAGGTGCTGCCGTACAGCACCAACCTGAACAGTGCCGCCCTGCTCGCGAAGGCGGCCGCCAACGACGAACGTGGCTTCCTGCTCAAGGGCGACACCAAATTCAGCGACGAGGCGCTCGCCCGCAAGGACAAGGTCGACGCATTGCTCGCCGCCGCCAAGGGGGTCGCCGACTCCAGCGCGTCGGCCGCCCGCATCGACGCGATCCAGACCGCCACCGACGCCTGGTTCGACGCCCTGGAGTCGGAGTTCGCGCTCTACGAGTCGAAACCCCAGACGGCGATCAACCTGGCGCTGAACGAGAACCGGGAGCTGCGCAAGGCGTACGAGGGCCTGATGACGCAGGAGATCGAGTACGCCGACGCGGCGCTGCTGCAGGGCCGGGAGTTCGACACCAAGGCGGAACGGACCGGCAGTACGGTCGTGGTGGTGCTGGTCGTGGCGCTGTTGCTGGCGATCGTCAGCGCCCTGTTCGTGGCCCGTCTGATCGTGCAGCCGTTGCGGCGGGTCGGCCGGGTCCTGGACCAGGTGGCCGAGGGTGACCTCTCCGGCGATCCGCAGGTGGACCAGCGCGACGAGGTGGGCCAGATGGCGGACGCGCTGCGCCGGGCCAACGGCACGCTCCGGCGGACCGTCACCGACCTGGCCCTGAACTCGCGCAAGCTGGCCGACGAGTCCGAGAGCCTGGCCCGGACCAGCCGCAACAGCGCGTCCAGCGCCGACCTGGGCGCTGCACAGGCCGCCACGGTCGCCGAGTCGGCCGCCATCATGTCGTCGAACATCCAGACGGTCGCGGCCGGGGCTGAGGAGATGGGCGCGTCGATCCGGGAGATCAGCGAGAGCGCCACCCAGGCCGCTCAGGTCGCGTCCCGCGCGGTCGGCGTCACCGCGAGCACCAGCACCGTGATGGCCAAGCTGAACGAGTCGTCGGCCGAGATCGGCGACGTGATCAAGACGATCACCGCGATCGCCGAGCAGACCAACCTGCTCGCCCTGAACGCCACCATCGAAGCGGCCCGCGCCGGTGAGCTGGGCAAGGGCTTCGCCGTGGTGGCCAGTGAGGTCAAGGAACTCTCCCAGGAGACCGCCCGGGCCACCGAGGACATCGGCCAGCGGGTCGCCGCGATCCAGGCCGACACCGCCGGCGCGGTCGCGGCGATCGCGGAGATCAGCGAGATCATCGGGCGGATCAACGACTTCCAGACCACGATCGCGTCCGCGGTCGAGGAGCAGACGGTGACCACGAACGAGATGAGCCGCAACGTCAGCGAGGCCGCACAGGCCGGCAGCCGGGTCGCGGACACCATCAACGCGGTCGCCTCGTCGGTGCGGCAGACCACCGCCGGGGTCGCCGAGACGGACCGGGCGGCCACCGACCTGGCCGGGATGTCCGGCGACCTGCGGCAGATCGTGGACAGGTTCAAGCTCTGATTTTGCTGGTTACTGCAAGAAATGAGCAGATCAATGAAAGACATAGACGGACTCTTGTGAGTTAGATCACCGGACATCTATCGTCGGCTCACCGTCTCTCCTCTGGAGCCTTCGATGTCCAACGTCTCGTGGCGGATCAGCGCTCCACCGCGCTGGTCCGCCCTGATCCTCGGTCTGGTGGCCGGGGTGACCGGCCCCGCGCTTCCGGCCACTGCCGCGCCCGTGCCGGTGGTCACCCGTGCCGCCCTCGACCCTTCGCTCACCGCCGGGCGCGGTGCGAACGTCGCCTTCCTGGAACAGGAGGCCGAGAACGCGGCCACCAACGGCACCGTGATCGGACCGGACCGCACCGCCTACACGCTGCCGGCCGAGGCGTCCGGCCGGTCCGCGGTCACCCTCGACGCGAACGAATGGGTGGAGTTCACCCTGCCGAGAGCCGCCAACGCGATCACCGTGCGGTACAGCATCCCGGACTCGGCGACCGGCGGCGGGATCACCGCGCCACTGACCGTCAAGACCCGGCTCGGCGCCCGCACGATGGCGCTGACCTCGGAATACTCTTGGCTTTACAACCAGTATCCGTTCACTGACGACCCGCAGGCCGGGCTGCTGCACCCGGACTGGTGGATCACCGAATGTCAGTGTGTGCCGGTCGAGACCAGCCCTGCGCCGGTGATCAACAAGCCGTTCCGGGCCGCCCGGTTCTACGACGAACAGCGGCTGCTGCTCGGGCACACCTACCGGGCCGGTGACAAGATCCGGCTGATCGCGCGGACCGTGCCGACCACCATCGACCTGCTCGACTCGGAGCTGGTGGGACCGCCGAAGCTCGACCTGACCGCGGTGAACGTGCTGGCCTTCGGGGCCGACCCGACCGGGCGACACGACGCCGCACCGGCCATCGAGCGGGCCATCGCGTACGCCAAGAAGGTCCACCGCCGGGTCTATCTCCCGCCGGGCGTCTTCCAGGTGAACCGGCACATCGTCGTCGACGACGTGACGATCACCGGGGCCGGCAACTGGTACACGATCGTCAAGGGCCGCTCGGTCGCGCTGAGTGAACCAGCGCCGGACGGATCGATCCACACCGGCGTCGGCTTCTACGGCAAGTACGCGGCCGACGGGGGCAGCCGCGACGTGCACCTGTCCGATTTCGCCATCGAGGGCGATGTCCGGGAGCGGATCGACACCGACCAGGTCAACGGGATCGGCGGCGCGATGAGCGACTCGACGATCGACGGCCTGCACATCCGGCACACCAAGGTCGGCCTCTGGTTCGACGGCCCGATGTCGAACGTCAGGGTCACGAACAACGTGATCGTCGACCAGGTCGCCGACGGCCTGAACTTCCACACCGGGGTGACGGACTCGCTGGTCCGCGGCAACTTCCTGCGCAACACCGGTGACGACGCGCTGGCTGCCTGGTCGGAGACGATCACCGACTCTGGCAACGTCTTCGACCACAACACGATCCAGACGCCGACCCTGGCCAACGGCATCGCGATCTACGGCGGCGAGAACACCACGGTCTCGAACAACCTGATCGCCGACCCGGTCCGGGAGGGCAGCGCCCTGCACGCCGGAACCCGGTTCGGGGCCGAACCATTCACCGGGCACCTGCTGTTCCGGAACAACACCACGGTGCGGGCCGGGACCCAGGAACTGAACTGGCGCATCGGGCTCGGCGCGATCTGGTTCTACGCGCTGCAGGGCACCATCGCCGCGGATGTGCGGGTGACCGGCGACCACTACCTGGACAGCACCTACAACGCGGTCATGCTGGTGGCCGACTGGCCGGTCAAGGACCTCTACTCGATCGACGAGATCAAGTTCAAGGACATCCGGATCGACGGTACGGGTACCAGCGTCCTGAGCGCACGGGCCGGCGGCTCGGCCTCGTTCGAGAACGTCGACGCCCGCAACGTCGGCGCGGTCGGCGTGAACAACTGCGGCCGGTTCCTCTTCACCCCGGCCGGCTCCGAGTTCACCCTCACCGATCGGGGCCGCAACGACGGCGGCTGGCTCGGCCCGTACCTGCCGAACGTGATCACGTGCGACGACCGCCCCCCGGTGGTCCCGCCACCGGCACCCGCACGCTGGTGACCAGCACGCGGCCGTGACGACCACAGAGTGTCGTCACGGCCGCGCCCAGTGATACCCGTACGAGCAGTTGGTTTTCGGGTGTATTGCTTAGGTAGCCTGGGCGGCGCTGCAGGACTGCCAGAGATGGGAAGTACGTTGAGCCGAACACTGTTGGTCACCGGTGGTGCCGGATTCGTCGGTAGCTCCTTGATCAAGTCGCTGCTGAACGACTTTCCGGACGCGACGGTGATCTCGCTGGACAACTACTTCACCGGCACCCCGGAGAACCACGTCCACGATCCGCGGGTCAGTTACATCGACGGCTCGACGGCCGACATCGCCAAGATCTGGGCCGACCGTGGTTTCCCGGCACCCGAGATGGTCTTCCACCTCGGTGAGTACTCGCGGATTCCCCAGTCGTTCGAAGACCACGATCTGACCTGGGACTTCAACCTCCTCGGCACCAAGGAGGTCGTCAAGTTCACGGCCGGCCACGGGGCGAAGCTGATCTACGCCGGGTCCAGCTCGAAATTCGGCAATGACGGTGAGGACGAGAACCTCAATCCGTACGCGTGGACCAAGGCCAAGAACATCGAGTACATCAGGAACTACTCGAACTGGTTCGGGCTGGACTACGCGATCGCCTACTTCTACAACGTCTACGGCCCCGGCCAGATCACCCAGGGCAAGTACGCCACCGTGATCGGCATCTTCGAGCGGCAGTACCTGGCCGGTGAGCCGCTGACCGTGGTCTCCCCGGGCACGCAGACACGTGACTTCACCCACATCGACGACATCGTCCGTGGCCTGGTCCTGGTCGCCCGCAGCGGCTCCGGCGACGGTTACCTGCTCGGCACCGGCTCCGAGTGGCCGATGGCCGAGGTCGCCGGGATGTTCGGCACCGGCTTCACGCTGATCCCGGAGCGCCGGGGCGAGCGGGTCCGCGGCCAGGCCGACACCACCAAGGCGAACAGCCTCGGCTGGCACCCGCAGAACCGGCTCGACGACTACATCGCCGGTTTCATCGCCGCCAACCCGAGCATGGTGGCTTGAGGCGCGGACCGCGCCTGAAGTAACCACACCGAATTCCGAGGCATGATCCGGCGCTGGCGGGGCATTCGGGGCCTTATGCGGAACGGGATCAGCATCGTCGTCATCTCGGGCCACCCCGCACTCGTGCGTGGCCTGCAACAGTCTCTGCCTGCGGCAACGGGCGGCCGGGTCACCGTGACCGGGGTGGATGACGGCTCGGAGCTGGCCGGTTCGGTGCGGGAGGCCGACCCGGACGTGGTCCTGGTCGACCTGCAGCCGCCCACCGGACTGCCTGCTGTCGCCGCGGCACGCGCCGCCGTCCCGCAAGCCCGGATCCTGGCCATCGGCGGCGACGACCCGGGCACCCCGATCGAGGCGCTGCGGGCCGGAGCATCCGGGGTGGTGCCCCGTGGCGACGACGCGATCCCGCCGCTGCTGGCCGCGCTGGAAGGCTGGGCGGTCGTGCCGGTCCCGCTGCTCAACTCACTGGTGGAACGCGCCGGTCCGATCGAGCGAGCCGGGGCGGTGGAGCCGGGCGGGCAACCGGTGACCGACCACCTCGACGAACCCGACCGCCGGCTGCTGCGGTTGATCGCCACCGGCTCGTCGACGAGCGACATCGCCGGGATGCTGCACGTGTCGGACCGGACGGTCAAGCGACTGACCGCCGCGCTGCTGCGCAAACTGCACGTCTCCAGCCGTACCGAAGCCGCTGCTCTAGCCGGCAGCGCCGGCCTCGTCTGACACGCATCCGGCGACGCGTGGCCACGTCGACGACGGCGTGGCCAAGCGTCGCGCCGTTACGGGACCGTACTTTCGGTTGATCCGCATCGGTCGATCCGAAAATTAGGATCTTGTCCATGCGTTCCTCCCGGGCCGTGCTGGCGGCAACGGTTCTTGCCGGTTCCACCACATTGGCCGTCCAACTTTCGACCGGGGTCGCCTCGGCCGCCCCGATCTCCCTGCCGGTCACCTCGGTGGGCGGCGTCGTCGTCGACGGTGCTCATCAGCGGCTCTTCCTCAGCGATCCGGCCACCGGCGAGATCATCGCCACCGACTACTCCGGCGCCGTGCTGGATCGTGAGCCCGGCCTGCCCGGAGTGCGCGGGCTGGCACTGTCGCGGGACTCGAACATCCTCTATGCCGCGGTGGACGGAGCCGGTGCCATCGCCACCTTCGCGACCGAGACCCTGACCGAGATCACCCGGTACCCATTGGGCGCGGACGTGTTCCCGGGCAAGGTGGCAGTGACCGGCGACCGGATCTGGTTCGGTTACGACCGGGGGACCACCGAGGCCACCGGCAACTTCGGGTCGCTGGACGCCGACGGGACGGTTCGCCTGCACGAACGGTCCAGCGGTGAGCAGCTCTATCCGGGCGCGCCCAACCTGTTCGCCGACGACACGACCCTTCTTGTCGCCCCGGACGGCGTCGGCTACGGGATGGACGATCACATCCGCACCTTCGACGTCTCCGGCGCGGTGGAGAAGCCGTTGACAATGGAGTACGGCAATCGCCTCGATGTCCGGGACGCCGATTTCACCGCGGACGGAACCCGGGTGTTCCGGGTCGGCTGGCTCGGCTTCTGCCGCGTCGACCTCAACGATGCCACCACCTCCACCCGGCTGTGGGACCGTTCGACCCCGGACCAGATCGACATCGCCGCGGACGGCAGCATCGCCCTCGGATCCGGCAACGGCGTCTACGTCCGCAGCCCCGACGGTGAGACGGAACAGTGGTCGGCCTCGCTGGCCGCGACGCCGGTGCCGGACGGCCTGCACTGGCAGCCCGGAACCGAGCGGCTCCTCGCGGTGACCGAGAGCCGGTCCGGCTTCGACGTCTCCTACGCCCTCGAATCCGTCGTCGAGCCCCCGCCGGCGCCACCGTCCCCGACACCCAGCACGGTGACGATCCCGGCCGGCGCGGAGATCACGCTGTCCGCACCGGCGACGGTCGTCAACGGCCGGAAAGCGACCTTCAGCGGAACCACGACCGGGCTTCCGATCGGGCACACGCTGACGGTCACCCGCGCCGACGAGAACCGGCCGGGACTCGAACCCGAGACGATCGGGCGGCCGGCACTGAACAGTGACGGGTCGTTCACCTTCACCGACCTGCCGCCGGGACTGAGCACCTACCTCTACCGGGTCAGCTATGCCGGGAACATGGAGCAGACCGCCAAGGTCAAGGTCACCCAGTTCACCCCGGCACTGAGCCTGGACAAGCACGGATCGGTCCAGAAGTACGAGGCGACGGTGACGGTGACCGCGACGCTCGGCAAGACCTATGCGAACCGGGCCGTCGAGATCTGGGTCGACGACGTGACCAGCTTCTACCTGCTCAAACGGGCGACGGTGAACAGCGCCGGCAAGGTCAGCGCCAGCTACAAGATCCAGAAAAACGTCACCTTCACCGCAAAATTCACCGGCGATCAGGAGTACGCGGCCCGCTCGGTGACTTCCCGGGTCTACGCCAAGGTCTCGGTGGTCAACGGGGTCAAGGGCCACTACAAGACCAAGAAGATCGGGAAGACGAAGTACTACCATTTCCGGAAGACGGCGGACCCGTACTTCAACGTGACCATGACCCGTCATCCGGGGCGCCATCAGTACTCCGTCATCCAACGGTATCGGAGTGGCAAGTGGACGGCCTTCGCCGACGACTACTTCCCGCTGGACCGGTACGGGAAGTCCACGGTGCGGTTCGCGGGAACCTACCCGGCTGGATCCAAATGGCGGTTCCGGACCGCGTACATCTACAGCGGCAGTGGCGACGAGGCCAACTACACCACGTACGGAGCCTGGAACTACTTCACCTACACGAAGTGACCCACTGACTTAACCGTCGTCAAGTAACACCTGCCTGTCGCCTGTTCGCGGCCTCCTCCGGACCGGGGGAGGCCGTCTAGGTTGAGGGGCAGGAGGTGGCCCGATGTCACAGAAGTCCTATGCGGACACGTTCGACGCCGACAGCGCGGAGTGGCTGCGAGCCGAAGGCGCCGGGATGGAGCACGTGGAGATCTCCCGGCTGCCCGACGGAGGCGCCGCGATGCGCAACTCCAGCGACCCGGGCACGGTCCTCTTCTTCACCCGGGCCGAATGGGAGGCGTTCACCGGTGGTGTCGACGACGGGGAGTTCGACCTCTGACACGGAGGAAGGGCCGGTCGTGATGACCGGCCCTTCCCGTCGTACCGCTGATCAGTTGCCGGTCTCGCAGTTCACCTGTTCGCCGGTGGCCTGGCCGTAGTCGAGCAGGCAGGCGTCCACACCGTCACCGCCGTCGAAGGCGTAACGGTTGTACGCCTCCGGGCCGCCGTAGTAGAGCTTGTCGTCCCCGGCTTCGCCGTAGATCTTGTCGACGCCGGTTCGTGAGCCGTCGTTGGCGTACAGGGTGTCGTTCCCGCCGCCGCCCCGGATCACGTCCGCGCCGCCCGATCCGTAGATCGTGTTGGCGCTGGAGTTGCCGGTCAGCACGTCGTCGCTCCAGCCACCGAACAGGTTCTCGACGTCGGCGCCGATGCTGTCCCGTTCGCCGGTGGAACCGTCGTCACCGGTCTGGCCGTCCGGGTCGGCACGCACCGGGACCAGGCGCTGGTCGTACCGGACCGCGTCGACTCCCGCGCCACCGGCCATCACGTCGTCACCGAAGTCGCCGGTCAGCTCGTCGTTCCCGGCGGCGCCGTAGAGACTGTCGTTCCCGTCCTCGCCGTGCAGGTAGTCGTCGCCGCCCAGCCCGTGCAGGGTGTCGTTGCCCCCACCGCCGCCCAGGTAGTTGTGGCTGCTGTTGCCGGCCAGCCAGTCGTTGCCCCCGCCGCCGGTGAGGCTCTCGACGTCGGAGCTGATCGAGTCACCCTCGCCCGCCTGGCCGTCGTCGCCGATCGCGCTGTCCAGGTCGGCGACGATCCGTTTGGACCGGGAGCCGTAGTCGACCGAGTCGGAGCCGGCGCCGCCGCGGATGGCGTCCCGGCCCAGGCCGTCGTAGCCGCTTTGCTGGAAGCTGTCGGAACCGGCATCACCGTAGAGGACGTTCCGGCCATTGCCCTCGGTGAACGAGTCATCGCCGGGGCCGCCGTGCGCCATGTCGTCACCCGACCACGGGTCGATCCGGTCGTTGCCCTCCTGCCCCCAGATCGTGTCCCGGTTCTGCCCACCGCGCAGATCGTCGTCGCCGGGGCCGCCGTAGACGACGTTGGTGCCGTCGCCCCCGAAGATGTAGTCGTTGCCGCCGTTGCCCCAGATCGTGTCGGTGCCGTCGCCGCCGAACAGGTTCTCGCCACGCGACCCACCGATGATCTTGTTGGTGCCGCTGCCGGCCCGGATCCAGAGCGGCAGATCGCTGCGGTTCACGATGGTGTCGTTCTTGTCGTAGGTCCGGATGCTGCCACCGGCGGGCGTGCCCGGTGTCGTACAGGTGACCCGGGTCTTGTCGCCCTTGACCTGCTTGCAGCCCTTGCCCGGTTTCAGGGTCACCCGGTCGTCGACCGTGATCGTCCGGCCGGAGCGGGTGATCGTCACGTGGTTGACCCGCTTCGCCGCGGCCGCGAACGTGATTTTGCTACCGCTCACGACCTTGACGGTTCCGACACTCGCGGCCTCGGCCGGGCCGCTGACGACCAACCCGGCGAGCACGGCGGCGGAGACCGCGGTCGCCACCGAACGCCTGCTCATCGCGCCACCTGCCCGCCGTAGTGGACGCCGAGTTCGGCGCCGAAGAACCGGCCGTTGGTCACGGTCGCGTTGCCCAGCCCGGCATGACCTCCGAGGAACCGGGTGACGGTGCCCGAGCCGTAGCCGGCCGTGTCGGCCGGGACCACCTCGCCGGGGCTGCCCACCAGCGCGTCCAGGCCGCCACTGCCGTTGAGGTTCAGCAGCGCCACCGACCGGCCGAACTCGTCGCCGGTTTCGGGGCTGTCCGGAACCCCGGCCGACGCCTGGGTCAGGGTCTGGGACTTGACGCCGGTCAGGCCCTTTGCGGAGCCGCGCAGCAGCACGACCGCGCCCGCGGTCTTGTTCTCGTCGGGCACGCTGACCAGTACGTCGGCCCGGCCGTCGAGGGTCACGTCACCGACCACGACGTCGCTGCCGAAGCGGTCGCCGTCCTCCGCCGCGCCGGCCACCCCGGCACTGTTCTGGGTGATCACGATGGCGCCCTTGGCGTTCAGGCCGGTGGACCGGCCCGGAACGGTGAACACCGCCCCGGCGGTGACGTGGTTGCCCACCTGTGCGCCGGAGGCGCCGACGACGACCTCGCCGTACCCGTCGCCGTTGACGTCCCCGATCGCCACGGCGTCGCCGATCTCCCAGAGGTAGGAGTTCTTCAGCTTGGCCGTCTTGGTGATCAGGCCACCGCTCAGCGCGGTCACCTTCTTCAGCGACACCCCCGCGGCGCCGCCCCAGAACTGGGTGATGGTTCCGCTGCCCATCCAGGTCTGGGAGTCCTCCGCGCTCTTGTGCTGCGCGCTGACGACCAGCTCCTGGAATCGGTTCTTGTCGACCCGGCCGATCGCCAGCGCCATGCCGAAGTGGTCGCCGGTCTTCGAGACGCCGGGGACCCCGGCGGTGCTCTGGCTGATCCAGCGGGCGCCGGTGGTGGTGACCCCGGAGACCCCGCCCTTGAGCACGACGACCGCGCCGGCCTCCTTCTGGGTGCCGATCTTCTTCAGCGGGACGCCGATCGCCAGGTCGTCCCGGCCGTCACCGGTGATGTCACCGGCCGCCAGCGAGAACCCGAAGAAATCCGACTGCGTGGACGTGCCGGGCACTCCCGCGGTGCTCTGGTTGAAGTGCTTCGCTCCGCTTATCCGCAGCCCGCCCGACCCGCCCGGGATCACCCAGACAGCGCCCGCCTGATAGCCCATCCGGCGCAGATCGGGCTCGTTGTCGTCGCCGATCACCAGGTCGTCGTACCGGTCGCCGTTGAAATCACCGACCGTCATCGACCAACCGAAACCGCTGTTCGCCCAGCCCGGGATCTCGGTGCGCAGGACGTCACGGTGCGCCGCCGACGAGTAGGAGACGGCCACTCCGGAGTAGCTGAAGACGGCGACGTCGTCCCGGCCGTCACCGTCGAAGTCGGCTCGGGTGGGGCCCTTGCCGGTGACCGGTTTCGCGGTGACCGGGGTGCGTTCCGACAACAGCCGGACGCCGTCGCGAACGGTCTCCGTCGTGATCGGTGCCGCGGTGGCGGCCTCGCCGGTGGTCATCAACATCGTGGTGACGGCGACCGCCGTGGCGAGCACGGCGCGCGTGTGATTCATGGATGCTCCTCGAAACTTCAGGAGCAGCAGATTACGCATCGACGCATCTACCGGTGTGCCCTTCGATGGGCCGCCGGATCACGATTAGGCGACGATCCGCTGGCGTTGCGACGTACCGGGTCCGGCTCGCCCTTTTTGGTGACCATTTGGGGTCCCTGACCACCGCATTCGGCCCGGCGCCCGCGAGTCGGCCGTCCGTCCGGCGGACCTCGCGAGGCCGAGGCGTGCGGGGTGGCTTGCGGTTGCTGAGCCCCTCTGGCGTACCAGAAAAGGTTCAGAATCAGAGAAGGAGCACCGGTCGTCCGTGACCAGTGCTCCCTCCGTTTCCGGACGTTCACGCGGCCTGGCGGGGCGGCGTGAACGTCCGGGGATCAGGCGGGGTCGAGGGCCAGCGCGTCGAAGATGAAGTTCGGGCTGAGGAACGTCTCGCCGCTGCTGCCGCTCACCACCGAGATCGACAGGGTGTTGGTGCCGATCTTCAGGGCGCTCGCCGGGATCGAGTACGTGTAGGTGGTGTTGATGCCGCGCCACGTGCCGCGGGTGACGTTGCGGGAGTTCAGGTTCACCGGGGTCGGAGAGGCCGACGCGGGGGACGTGTAACTGCCGATCGCGACGGCGGGACGGCCACCGGCGAAGGTCGACGTGGTGGCGATGCGCAGTTTGACGCCGTTCGCCGGGACCGATGACAGGGTGAAGTTCAGCGCGGCCGGGGAGTTGACCGACTTGAACTCGGCCATCGGGAACTTCGACGCGCCGTTCGCCACGCTGTAGCTGCTCGCCTTCCACGCCGACATCCGGGAGTCCGACGGGTGCATCGTCTCGATCTTGTCGGCGTTGAGGAAACCGGCCGGGGTGCCGTCGAAGGTGCCCAGCTGGAACAGCGTGCCGGCGGCCGGGACGTTGCCGGTCATCGCCAGGGTGCCCGTCGCGCCGGCCGTCACGGTGATCGACTTGGTGGCGCCGACCGCCAGCTCACCGGCGTACAGAGTCGCGGTGTAGGTGCCCGGCTTGACGTGGCCGATCACGAACTGGCCGGACTTGACCTGGCCCCAGTACTGGCCGTTCGGGCCGGCCAGGGCGACGGTGGCCTTGAGGCCGTTCCAGGTGCCGGACGCGGTGCCGCTGACACCGCCGCGCTGCGCGTTCGACAGCATCCCGGGGATGAACGAGGCGAGGAAGTCCATGCTGCGGGCGGTCGGTGCCTCGCCGTTGGTGAGGCTCAGCGCGTACGGCCCGTGCAGGCCCAGTCGCAGTGCCTCGGTCTGCTGGTGGCCGCTGAACATGTAGTGGGTGATGTTGACGGCGCTGCCGGTGTCGTTGACCTCGATGTCCCGGAAGAACGGGCCGCCCGAGGTCATGTCGGTGTACGCCGGGAGGATGAACGCGCCGTGCCCGGTGCCGCTGGCTCCGAACGGCTGCTGCGCGATCAGCCGCTGCGAGCTGTAGAACTTCGACGCGGTGCGGCCCGCGGAGTTCGAGAAGACGTCCGAGCCCTCGACGGTGGTGGTGAAACCACTGGTCTTGGCCCCGGCCGGTGACGTGGTCAGCAGCGACGGCTTGAGCCGGGCGATGAAACGGGCCTCACCCGGGTTCAGGGCCTTGCTGATGTTGGTCGCCATGTAGACCGTGTTGTCGTTCTTGCGGGCGAAGTAGTACTGCGTCACGCCGGTCGACGCGCTCGCCACACTCACCAGGATCGACGCGCCACTGTTGAAGGTCTTGCTGGTCACCGTGGCCGTCGAGAAGCCGGACTCGAACTGGCCGGCGGCGAAACCGGACGCGGTCATCTCGGTGCCGTTGTGCTTCAGCGACGTCATGTTGCCGTTGTCGCCGTTGATCGTGAACGCCAGGCCGGTGCCGGTGTCGAAGCTGACGTTCGCGGCCGCGTTCGCCCAGGGCTGGCCGACACCCAGCAGACCGGCTCCGGCCAGTACCGCCGTCGAGGCGAGGCCGACGGCCAGAGCTTTACGGCTTTTGCGTGACATGTGACCACCTAGGGGAGCTGTTAGGGACATCGGTAGGTGGTCCCGGAGACGGAAAAGGTTGCCTGGGTTCCTCAGTCGATTTTCACGGTCGCCGCCGGCACCTCCCGCGCCCGCGCGACCTGGGCCGCCTCCTCCTCGACCCGGGCGGCCGACAACCGCCCGAACGGTGTGACGGTCAGATCCACCTGTTTCTTCTTGAGCGCGGCCCGCCAGACTCCGGCGATCTCGCCGTCCACCAGCAGCACCCCCGGGTTGCCGAGAGGACGCCACACCTGTTTCTGATGCTCCCGGCCGGGCACCAGCAGGTCCCGGTCACGGGCCTGGAGCAGCGGATCCATCGCCGGCAGCAGGCGCACCCCGGATGGTCGCGGTGCCGTTTCGAGCAGCCCCGCCGAGGCTTCGGGCAGCCAGGCGCGGCGACCGTCCACACTCACCGCGGTCAGGTCCGCCGGCCACGCCCGCTTGATCACCGTGGTCGTGGTGCCGAGGTGTTTCGCGACCTCGGCCGGGCCGGCCGGGCCGAGAAACCGAAGGTAGGTCTTGATCAGGTGGTCGAGACCGGCGGTGGTGTCCGGGATCGGGGGAGCGTCCGCTAGCGGGCCCAGAGACGCCTCCCGGCCGCGGGACAGCACCTCCACGCCACCGGCCAGGCCGGCCTGCTGCCAGACGTTGCCGGCGACGTGGCGGGCGCCGCAGGGCTTGCAGTCATACGTCAACTCGGCCGGAACCCGGGCGCTGACCTCGGTGCTCGCCTCGCCACGGGGGATCGGCCCGGTCACCACGGCCCGGAACGCCTCCGCGACCGCGGTGAACGCCCGCACCCCCAGCGCCTGAGCCCGCGGGATCTGGCCGCTCTTCACCCGGGCCGCCGCGTCGTCGTCACCGGTGGGCCACAACTGGCGCACCAGGGCCGGCAGGTCGGCCCGGCGGTGCAGATGCGGGGCACCGCGGGCCGCCCAGACGGTGACCAGCCGGTCGTCACTCGCTCCCGCCGTGGTGCGGGCGGCCAGAGCGACCTGGATCGAACCGGGCGTGTACTCCTGGAGGCCCAGGTCGAGCACCGGCAGGTCGGCGGGCCGATCGTCGACCCGGCCGGACAGTCCCTGCGCGACGACCCGGAAGGCCATCACCTGCTCGCGGTCCACCTCGATCATGCGCACCTCCTGCGACGGCGGTCATCGCCGACCGTACCGGCGGGATGCGACATTTTTCCGGCGATCGTCGTGCGGACCGGGCCGGCCCTCGACGAACTCCCACGTGTCCAGGTACACCGGACCGTCCGGGCCGGCCTGCTGGATCACCGGATCGGCGGCCGGCCGGTAACCACAGTGCCGGGCCACCGACGTGCTCGCCGTGTTACCCCGGTCGATCCGCAGCAGCAGCCGGCGCAGCCGCAACGTGTCGACCGAGAACGTGGTGAGCAGGGAGAGCGCGGCCGACGCTAGACCCCGGCGGCGGAACGGCAGGCCGACCAGATAACCCAGTTCGGCCTCGTGCGCGTCGGAACGCACCGCGAAGAGCAGCACCTCGCCGAGCGGCCTACCACCGTCGGCGGTGATCGCGAGCTGGATCCGGCTGCCATTGACCCGGCCCTGCAAGGCCCGCCGCAGATAGGCCAGCCCGGCCTCCACGTCGAACGGCGACGGCCGCAGTGTCCAGCGGGCGATGTCCGGCTCGTCCAGCAGTGCGACCAGGTCGTCGAGGTCCTCCCAGCACCACTCCCGCAGGACGACGCCAGCCCCCGCCAACCGCAGCGGGTAGGGGAGCGGGCTGACGGTCACTCATGAATCGTGCCGGAATATGCACTCTTAGTGCTAGTGGGGATCGGCGCGAAACGCGTCAGATCACTGATACCGCTCTGGGGGCTCCGCAGGTTATGCCTTCCGGGCGGTGATCTCCAGGCCGGCCGTGCGCAGCCGGTCGACCAGGGCGTCGCCGATGCCGGTCGCCGGAGTGAGCACACCACCCTCGGACTTCGGCAGCCGATCCCGGTCCAGGGCCAGCGCCAGGGCGGACTCACCGAGCATGACCGCGGTCGCGGCGTACCCCGGGTCGCCCTGGGCCTTGACCCTCGCGCGATAGCGCGCCCCCGTCGTGGTGACACCGAAGATGTCCATGGTGAAGTGGCCGTTGGTCCGGTTGCTCTCGCTCGGCCCGGTACCCGGCGCGGGCAGGACCCGGTCCAGCACGAATCGGATCGGCGGCACCGCGAATCCGATCACCAGGGCGCTCATCGCGGCCTTGGTCACCCGGGCGATCACCGGGGAGCCGACTCGCAGCACCTCGCGGTAGCGGAACCCGCGACCGTACGCCCAGCCGCGCAGCGCGTTGCTCCGGCGTACGACCCGGGTGTTGTACGACGCCATCACGAACGGGGCGAGGTGCCCGCGCAGACTCGGGTCCACTTCGGAAGGCGCCAGGGTGAGCATGTCCGGCTGGCGCCCGAGATCGGGTTCGGCCTTCCGGTCGGGACTCAGCGAGTACGGGCTGGCCCCGATCCGCCGTAGCCGCCGGTCCTTCTTCATCACGTCGACCTGGTGCCGCATCGAGTCGATGGTGCCGCCGCTGACACCGCCGCGCATGCTGGTCACCACCAGCGTGGTGTCGGTCAGTTCGCCGGCGCCGTCGGCTTGCACCAGCTCATGCAGGACGTGCACCCCGATATCGGACGGGATCGAATCGAAGCCGCAGGAGTGCACGATCCGTGCACCGGTGCGCCGGGCGACCTCATGGTTCTCGTCGATGCTGTCCCGGGCGAACAGGACCTCACCGGTCAGGTCCACGTAGTCGGTACCGGTTTCGGCGCAGGCGCGAGCGAGTGGCTTGCCGAATTTCGCGTACGGCCCGACCGTCGTCACCACCACGCGAGTGCGGTCGGCCATCGTGGTCAGGGCCTCGGCGTCGTCCGCGTCAGCGACCACGATGGGCAGGTCCAGGCCGAGTCGTTCCAGTTTCGCCGCGGACCGTCCGGCGAGCGCGATCCGGGTGCCTTGCGGTGATTTCGTCGCGAGATGCTTCGCGACCAGCGCGCCGGCGAAACCCGAGGCACCGTAGACGATCACGTCGAACTCGCGCTGTCGATCGCTCATGGCTGCCGATTGTGCACCCTCGGTGGAGGGTTGTGTACCCACCGCGGCGCGCCGAGATCGGCATGTTATCCACACAAAGGAAGATCAAAGCGGCTAATTTGTGACCAACAACTCCATTGCCGCTGCTCGGTCATGTGTGTCGAGAGCGGCGTCTCAGCGGCCCGCGTGAGCGGGCACCGTGGCCGGTAACGCCGAGTCCTGCCGCCGGTCGCGGATCTACGAATCAAGGCATGGAGCGGGGGACCCAAGAGTTCCTCGGCGCTACGGCGCCTCGGGGTGAAGCCGTGGTAAGCGGCCGGGCACCTCTGCCCGAACCCGACAGCTGACCTCGCAGGCGTGGAGGACAACGCACATGGCTCAGAAAAGTGAACAGTGGAAGCGCGTGATCGGCCTGGCGGTCGTCTGCGTCACCGGAAGCGCCGTGCTGGCCGGGCCGGCCGCCGCCGCTCCGGACAGCATCAACTGGGAGGCGATCGCCCGCTGCGAATCCGGCGGCAACTGGGGCATCAATACCGGAAACGGGTACTACGGCGGGCTTCAGTTCAGCCACGGCACCTGGCGGGCCTACGGCGGAGCGCGGTACGCCAGCACCGCCAACCGGGCCTCCAAGTCCGAGCAGATCCGCATCGCCGAACGGGTGCTGCGCGGCCAGGGGATCGGTGCGTGGCCGACCTGCGGGCGGCGTAACGCCTACAAGCCGGCGTCCCGTTCCGCGCGCCGGGCTCCGGTCACCCGGCACTCCTCGGGCAGCTACGTCGTACGCCCGGGTGACACGCTGGCGAAGATCGCCGCCCGTTACCACGTGCGGGGCGGCTGGAAAGCCCTTTACCGGGCAAACACGGCGACGCTGCGCAGCCCGAACCGACTGGCTGTGGGGCAGCGGATCCGGCTCTGACCCGGCTCTGACCTGGCCCTGATTCGGCGGGAACGACACCGGCCGTTCCGCGAGTGCGGAACGGCCGGGGAGTGAGTGGGCCCGGCGCGACTTGAACGCGCGACCTACCGCTTAGGAGGCGGTTGCTCTATCCACTGAGCTACGAGCCCTGGAGCCACTGAAACCTGAGGGTACCAGTAGGGCTCAGCTCTGGAGGTTCACGTACTCCGGGTGGTCGAGCAGGAATCCGCCGACCCGGTCCTCCCGGACGGCCTGGAAGAACTCCTTGGTCGAAGGCTCCAGTTCCTCGCCCAGATAGGTGCTGCCGGCGAACTTTCCGCCACCCGGCAGCTTCACCGTGATCATGTCGTCGACGTTGAGGCCCTGTAGGGCGAACGCCCAGTCGAGCACGGTGTGGCCGCCGCCGGAGAAGGTCAGCGAGCCACCGGCCGCGTTCATCACCTTCAGCAGTTTCGCCGGGTCGGTCACCACGTCCTTGCTCATCGCCTGCTTGGCCAGCGCCTTGACGAACTGCTGCTGGTGCCGCTGCCGGTCGTAGTCGCCCTCGGGGAGTCCGTAGCGTTGCCGCACGTAGTCCAGGGCCTCCCACGCCTGCAGGTGGTAGGTGCCCTTCTGATAGATCTTCTGCACCCCGATGTACGGGTGGTCGCAGGTGTTGTCGGCGCAGCGGGACAACCGGTCGCGGGGCGAGCCGTCCGGTTTCAGGTGCTCGGACTTCACGTCCTGGTCGATCGTCATGGTGACGCCCTCCATCGCCTCGACGATCTTCTTGAAGCCGCCGAAGTTGACGATCCCGCCGGCGTCGAACTCCTTGATGCCGGTGTACCCGCCGACCGTCTTGGCGAGCAGCTGGAAGCCCTGGGCGGCGCTGTACTTCCCGTCGCCGAGATGGCTGCCCATCGACATCGAGCCGTTGATCTTCCCGGAGCCGCCGCGGTAGTCCGCCTTCGGGAACGCCGGGATGTCGACGTACAGGTCACGGGGCAGCGAGAACAGGTAGACCGTGCTCATGTCGGCCGGGATGTGCGCCAGGATGATCGAGTCGGAGAGCGGCGGCGTCTTGTCGTCCCGCGGATCGATCCCGACCAGTAGCAGGTTCAGCGGGCCCTTGATCGACGGGCTGTCGTCCTCTTTCCGGTCCCGCGGGACCGCGGCGTTGGCCGCCCGGGGTTCGAAGATGCTGTCATCGGTCACCGCGGCGGTGTATTTCGCGACCAGAGTCTGCGCGGTGACGAGAGCACCAACACTCGTGACGATCAGTACGGAGCCGGCGATCGCGCTCAATCGAGCCCAGAGCGGTGCACGTCGCTTGACCGTTTTCGTCACCGGTGTTCCATTCCGCCGAGCTTCGAAGGATCTGCATTTTTGCACACGATCATGGGTGCGGTACGGCTGTCGGCGGGCGGCAGGTTTCCGGCAGGTAACCGTCCACCTAAGATCCGGCGACTGTACAAACGCGAACAATGAACGGCGGGAAAAACCTGCCACCGGTAGCCCGGTGATTGCTCTTCCGTTACCTTTCCGAGAATCTTTCGTCATCAGCGATACCTACGCTGCGGCGGATCAACACTCCTTCGGAGGGCAACCTCGATGCGTTCTTTCATACGCAGCGTGGGTGACGCCGGACGCTTCCTCCCAGTACCGAAAACCCCTGCGGGTTTTCGTGCGCTGGGTGCTGCCGTCCTGGCGACCACGCTTTGTCTCAGCTTCACCGGCCCGGTTTCCGCGGCCACCGATGTGCCGTTCATCAGCGAGATCCACTACGACAACACGGGCACCGACAGCGGCGAGGCCGTGGAGATCGAGGCCCCGGTCGGTTACGACCTGAGTGGCTGGAAGCTCTACCTCTACAACGGCAACGGCGGAGCCAGCTACACGCCGATCACCACGTTCACCGGTGTCGTACCGGCGTCCGGTGTGGTCGTTCAGAACTTCGCCGCCGCAGCCGGGATCCAGAACGGAGCCCCGGACGGCATCGCGCTGGTGAAGCCGGACAACACAGTAGCCGAGTTCCTCAGCTACGAAGGCGTCGTCACCGCCGCCAACGGTCCGGCCCTCGGTCAGACCAGCGTGGACATCGGTGTCGCCGAGTCGGAGACCACTGCTGCCGGTCAGTCGCTGCAGAAGATCGACGGTGTCTGGACCGGCCCGGCGACGAGCAGCTTCGGCGCGCTCAACACCGTGGTCACCACCCCGGAGGAGCCCGAAGAGCCCTCCACCGGCTGCGACACCGCGGTCACCCACACGATCGCCCAGGTGCAGGGCGCCGGTGCGGCCACGCCGCTGGCCGGTTCGATCGTGACCGTCGAGGGCATCGTGACCGCCGACCACCGCACCGGTGGTTACAACGGCGTCTATGTGCAGACGGCCGGCACCGGCGGCGACCGCCCGGTCATCGCGGGCGCCGCCTCCGACGGCATCTTCGTCTACCTGACCTCGACCGCCGCGAACCACCCGTCGGTGAAGATCGGTGACTCGGTACGGGTGACCGGCACGGTCAGCGAGTACAACGCGCTGACCCAGATCACCATCGGTGCCAAGTCCGACGTGCAGGTCTGCGCGAACGACGCCCCGCTGCCCGCCCCGGTCCCGCTGACCCTCCCGCTCAGCGACGAGGCCCGCGAGTCCGCCGAGGGCATGCTGGTCGCCCCGGTCGGCGCGTTCACCGTCTCGGACGTCTACAACACCAACCGGTACGGCGAGGTCATCCTCGCGGCCGGCAGCACCCCGGCCCGGATCCCCACCGACGTGGCCCGGCCCGGCAGCGCTGCCGCGAACGAGCTGAAGGCCGGCAACAAGGCCGGCCGGGTTCTGCTCGACGACGCGAAGACCACCAACCTGGCGACCGCCGGCCTGCCCCCGGTGTACATGACCAAGGACGCGCCGCTGCGTGTCGGTGACACCGTCGAGAAGTTCGGTGCGGCCGTTCTGAGCTACGGCTTCAGCGAATGGCGCCTGCAGCCGGCCAGCCCGGCCTCCCTCGACACCGCCTTCAAGGCGTCGAACCCGCGGACCAGCGCTCCGGCGAGCGTCGGCGGGGACATCAAGGTCGCCAGCTTCAACGTGCTGAACTACTTCGTCCACTTCGGTGGCGAGGCGCGCGGTGCCGCTGACGAGGCGGCCAAGGAGAAGCAGGAAGCGAAGATCGTCTCGGCGATCACCGCCCTGGACGCCGACGTGGTCGCGCTCATGGAGATCGAGAACTCGGTCCGCTTCGAGACGACCGAGACCCAGCTGGCGCTCAAGACCCTGGTCGGCGAGCTCAACACGGTCGACGGCGCGGGTGTCTGGGACTACGTCCGGTCACCGGGCGAACTGCCGGGCGCGACCGAGCAGGACGTCATCACCAGCGCGATCATCTTCAAGCCCGCCTCGGTCACGCCGAAGGGCGCGTCGAAGTCGGTGAACGACGAGACGGTCTGGGGCAACGCCCGCGAGCCGATCGCGCAGACGTTCACCGCCGGCTCGATCGACTTCACCGTGGTCGCGAACCACTTCAAGTCCAAGAGCGCCTCGGTCGCCCCGACCGGTGACAACGTGGACACCGGTGACGGACAGGGCGCCTACAACGGCGACCGGATCCGGCAGGCCAACGCGCTCGCGACCTTCGTCGCGGGCCTCGGCACCGACAAGGTGATCCTGCTCGGCGACTTCAACGCCTACGGCCAGGAAGACCCGCTCCAGGCTCTGTACGAGAAGGGCTACTCCGACGCGCACGCCACGTTCGCGCCGGACAAGTCCTCGTACGTCTACGGCGGCGAGTCCGGTTCGCTGGACCACGCGCTGGTCACCGGCGAGTTCGCGAAGCGGATCACCGGCGTCGACATCTGGAACATCAACTCGGTCGAGTCGTTCGCCTTCGAATACGACGGCTACGGACCCTTCTACGAGTCCGGCCCGTTCCGCTCCAGCGACCACGACCCGGTCGTCGTCGGCCTGGAGACCGGTGCCGCCAGCCCGATCGACCTGCAGCTGCTGAGCATCAACGACTTCCACGGCCGGCTCGAGTCGCCGACCACCGGCAACGGTGGCGCGGCCCAGCTCGTCGGGGCGGTCAACCAGCTCCGCGCGGCCAACCCGAACACCGCGTGGGTGTCCGTCGGTGACAACATCGGCGCCTCCACGTTCATCTCCGCGATCGACGACGACAACCCGACCCTCGCGGCGCTCAACGCCGGTGGGCTGAACGTCTCCGCGGTCGGCAACCACGAGTTCGACAAGGGCCTGTCCGACCTGCTCGGCCGGGTCTCCGACAAGGCCGACTTCCCGTACCTGGCGGCCAACGTCTACAAGGACGGCGAGCGGGTCCTGCCCGGCTACGTCGTGCAGACCGTGGGTGGCATCAAGGTCGGCTACATCGGTGTGGTGACCGAGCAGACCGGTTCGCTGGTCAGCCCGGACGGCATCAAGGGCGTGGAGTTCCGCGACCCGATCACCGAGACCAACACCCTCGCGGCGCAGCTCTCCGACGGCGACGCCGCCAACGGCGAGGCCGACGTGCTGGTGCTGCTCACCCACGAGGGTGCGGCCACTGAGAACATCAACTCCGCCGAGGCGCTCGCCGCCGACCCGGTGTTCGGTGAGTTCACCAAGGTGAGCGCCGAGATCGACGCGATCTTCAGCGGGCACACCCACCAGCCGTACGCGTTCCAGGTGCCGGTCCCCGGTACCACCAAGACCCGTCCGGTGATCCAGGCCGAGGACTACGGTCTGCGGCTGGGCAAGGCGGTCCTGACCATCGACCCGGCCACCAAGTCGGTGACCTCGTCGACGGCCGAGCTGCTGAACGTGACCGGTTACCCGTCCGACGCGGCGGTCGCGCAGATCGTGGCCGACGCCAAGACGAAGGCCGCCGAGCTGGGCAAGCGTGAGCTCGGCAAGATCACCGGCGACATCAAGCGGGCCTACTCCGCCGCCGGCGCCGAGGACCGTGGTGCCGAGTCGGTGATGGGCAACTTCATCGCCGACGTGCAGCTCGACCAGACCAGCGACGCCGGTCGTGGTGGGGCGCAGATCGCGCTGATGAACCCGGGTGGCCTGCGTGCCGACCTGGCGTACGGCACCGACGGAACCGTGACCTACTCGGCCGCGTTCGCCGTCCAGCCGTTCGCCAACGACGTGGTGACCCAGACCCTGACCGGCGCCCAGATCAAGCAGGTGCTGGAGGAGCAGTGGCAGCCGGACGGCGCGTCCCGGCCGGTGCTGCACCTGGGCTCGTCGAAGGGGCTCGTCTACTCCTACGACCTGAACCAGCCGCGGGGCTCGAAGATCATCGCGTCGACGCTGAAGCTGAACGGGGTCGTTCTCAACCCGACCGGCACGTACCGCGTCACGTCGAACTCGTTCCTCGCCGCCGGTGGTGACAACTTCACCACCCTGGGCAAGGGCACCGATCGCAAGACGACCGGCGACAACGACCTGACCATGCTGGTCAACTTCTTCGCCAAGTACACCCCGATCACCCCGGACGCCACGCCGCGCAGCACCGTCGGGATCGCCGACGCCACCGCGCCGACCGGCACCTACGCGGTGAACACGGCGGCGATCTGGCCCGGCCAGTCGGTGACGCTCACCGAGTCCGCGCTGGACGACGACGTCAGTGACAACGCGAAGATCACCCGGGTCGTCGACTGGGGCGACGGCAGCGCCGTCCAGACCCTGGCGGTCGGTACGACCAAGGCCACGCACGCCTACACCAAGGCGGGCAGCTTCAAGGTCACCGTCACCCTGAGCGACGAGGCCGGCAACAAGGCCACGATCACCGCGTCCACCGTGGTGGTGAAGGCGCAGGCCGGCACCTACAAGCTGAACACCAAGGCGATCTGGACGACCCAGTCGGTGAGCCTCGGGGTCAGCGGTGTCACCGGAGCCACCCAGCTCTCGATCGTCTGGGGCGACGGCAGCACCACCAAGACCACCGCGGCGAACGCGACGGTGGTGCACAAGTACACCAAGGCCGGGAATTTCGCGGTCAAGGTGACGCCGTCCAACGCGGCCGGTGCCGGTAAGGCCGTCACCGTCGGCACCGTCAAGGTCACCAAGGACACCGCCAAGCCGACGGTGAGTCTGACCAAGCCGAGCCACTCCGAACGCGCCAGCTCCTGGAAGACGGTCACCGGCAAGGCGACCGACAAGGGTCTCGGTGTCGCCAAGGCGAAGGTCAAGGCGATCGAGGAGCGGTCCGGCAAGTGGTACTACTACTCGGCCGGCAAGTGGACCAAGGCGAAGTCGAAGAAGGACGCTCAGGCCAAGGCCGCGGTGCTGACCGCCGTGCCGAACGCCAAGGGTGTCTGGAGCGTCAAGCTCACCGGCGTCACCAAGGGCAAGCTGCTGATCACCTACACCGCGACGGACAAGGCGGGTAACACCGCGACGGTTCGTACGCACACGGTGCGTATCACCAAGTAACAACCTGCACACATGTCGAGGCCCCCGCTGTATGGCGGGGGCCTCTTCACGTCCTGTAGCGGTACTTTGATCACTAGCCGCACACAGGAGGTCGGATGAACGGGCGAACGAGTCGATCCTCGTGGATCGTCCTCATCGTCGGACTGGGGCTTCTCGCCCTCGGCGTCATCCTGCTGCTGAACGGCGGCGCCTCCTGTAGAGCGACCGAGATGCAGATCGGCGGCCAGTGCATCACGTACGGTGATGGCGCTTCGCGCATTCTGGAACCGGACGACACCGGCCGTCTCGCGGGCCGGCTCATCATCGGTGCCGGTGGTCTGGTCGCCGCCGCGGGTGTCTGGCTGGTGTTCTTCGCCGACCGGTCGATTCCCCGATCGGCAGGGGTGGGTGACCGGATCGAGCTGGCCCGCCGGCACGGCTGGCAGTTCCTGGACGTCGACGGCGATCTGCTGGACGCCTGGAGCGACACCCCGGACTTCGGCGAGGATCAGCCGGCCTATGCGGTGCTGCGCGGCTACTACGACGACCTGGAGTTCGTGGTCTTCGACTTCCGCAAACCGGAGACCGGGGTGCTGAGCACCGCTTGGATCGTCTACCTGCCGGACCCGACGCGGGCCTTCGTCAAGTGGGCCACGGCGCAGGAGCCGCTTTACCGCCGCCCGCTCACCATGGTCGGTGTCCGGGCCGACGCGATCGTCGACATCGCCGCGCGGCCGCACCGGTCCACCGAGGCCGACGCCGTCCTGCGGCAGGTCCGGGCCCTCGTGGAGATCGTCCGCCGGTTCGAGAGCCAGGCCACGACCAGCTCGTGAGGGTGTTCAGGCCTGCCGGAACGCGGTCTCGGTCCGCTGCCTGCGCAACCGGTGGACCGCCGCGGAGAAGGTGATCACGGCCCAGGCGCCGACGATCGAGGTGGAGATCCACCAGCCGACCGCTCCCAGCACGACGGCGGCGACAGTGATCACGGTGGCCACGATGAACAGTGGTAGCGGAGGGCGACCGGTTGTTGACACGCTGAAGTTTCCGCCGCCCATTCGAGCGCAGAAATCCGGATCGTCACGTCGAAGTTGGCGTTCCATCGCTGCCAGCCGCCGAGTGTCCTCTTTGTTGAGCATGATCGCTACCTTCCGGTCTGCCGCGCCGGTGAAGCATGGATCGAGAGGTGCAGATCCCGATCAGAGCTCATTGTTACCTCTGGGTTGCCGATGTGATACGCCCGCGTGTGCCGAATTTTCGGTTCGTTGTGTTCCGGACAACAAGCCCTGTTGAAATCCCGCAACTTCGGGTACAACGGATCGGTTGATCTCCGATTACGGCCCGGTCAGGCGGGCGTTCCGTCGGCTGAGGCGGCAGATCGCGATCAGCCGGCCGAGGGCCGGAAGACCCAGATACGCAACATCAGGAAGCGCGCGGCGGTGGCCACCAGGTTGGCCAGGACAAGCACCATCAATTCGGCGGTACGTGGGGCGCCGGCGGCCGTGGCGTGCAGCAGGGCGAGGGCTCCGCTCGTCAGCCCGAGACCGATGCCGAATACCACCAGCCCCTGCGCCTGATGCCGCAGAGCACCGTCACCACCACGTACTCCGAAGGTCAATCGTCGGTTGGCGGCCGTGTTGGCCATCGCGGTCAGCAGCAGCGCCCACAGGTTGGCCCACTGAGCTTCCACCCCGGTCCGCAACAGTGCGTAAAGGACCAGGTAGGCCAAGGTGCTCGCGACACCCACCCCGGCGAACCGGATGAGCTGCCCGGTCAGCCCGGCCGGCTCACCCGCCACCGGCAACGGATTACGGCCCAACTGCGCACGCAGCGTGGCCAGCGGCAGACGGCCGGTGCTCAGCGCGCGAGCGACCCGGACGATGCCCTTCAGATCCGCCACCGCGGTCGCCACGATGTCGACCCGGCTGTCCGGATCGTCGATCCAGTCCACCGGCACCTCGTGGATACGCAGCCCGGCCCGCTCCGCCAGCACCAGCAGCTCGGTGTCGAAGAACCAGCCCGGATCCTCGACCATCGGCAGCAGCCGTTCGGCCACATCGGACCGGATCGCCTTGAAACCGCACTGCGCGTCGGAGAACCGTGCGGCCAGCGTGCCACGCAGGATCAGGTTGTAACCCCGGGAGATCAGCTCCCGCTTTGCGCCGCGCACCACCCGCGAACCACGTGCCAGCCGGGACCCGATCGCCAGGTCCGAATGCCCCGAGATCAGCGGCGCCACCAGCGGCAGCAGGGCACCGAGATCGGTCGAGAGATCCACATCCATGTACGCCAGGACGGTGGCGTCGGAGTGCGACCAGACGTGCTTGAGCGCCCGTCCCCGGCCCTTCTCCGCCAGGTGGACCGCGCTGACTTCGGCGAACGCCTCGGTCAGTCGCTGTGCCACCAGTGCTGTGCCGTCGACGCTCGCGTTGTCCGCCACGGTGATCCGGAACCGGTACGGGAAGTTCGCCGCCAGATAAGCGTGCAGCCGGCGAACACACGGCTCCAGATCGGCTTCCTCGTTGTAGACCGGGATCACCACGTCGAGAACCGGCGCCCCGACGCGGCTGCGGCCGGTGTCCTGTGAGGGCAGCGTCGAGAGGGTCATGTCCCCAAGGTCCGTCGCGCGTCTTTGCCCAGCTTATGGCGGCCCTGTGCCGGCCCTGTGAGTCCACAGCGGAGCGTGGTGAGCCCTAGGGCTCACCACGCTCCGCTGTGCTACTTGCCGGTCGTCGTCAGGTCGTAGAGGGTGGTGCCGCCGACCGTCTGGGCGGTGAAGTTCGCGGCCACCCACTCAGAGATCCGGCCACTCTCGTCGCTGCCACCGTTGCCGCCGTTGCGAGCGAAGCCGCCGCCGCCGATGAAGTAGTGGATCTTTCCGTCGGTGACGTACTGCTGGAACTGCGCCAGCGTCGGGGACGGATCGGTGCCGTTGAAACCGCCTACCGCCATCACCGGTTCCTCGGTGGCCAGCTGATAGCCGGACGCGTTCTGTGAACCGATCGCGGCGGCCACCCAGGTGTAACTGTCGGCATCGTTCTCCAGCAGGGCCTTCACCTGAGTGTTGACCTCGCTCGCGTTGAGCAGGCCACTGTTGCCGCCACGGGAGCTTCGGCCGGTCTGGGTTGGGCGGCTGTTCTGGGCGCCTTCAGACCCGTCCGCAGAACGACCGTTCTGTCCACCAGGGGCGCCGCCCCCGAAAGTACGACCGTTCTGTCCGCCGCTGGGGCCACCGTTGCCTCGGCCGCCGGGTGCCATGCCGCCGCCCCGTCCACCGGAGACCGACGGGCCGGCGGTCGGGATCGAACCGGTGTGGGCTTCGGCGGCCGTTTGTACCGCGTACGCAGCCGGTCCTGCCAATCCGGCGACTGCCGCGACCGTCGCGGCGACCAGGGCCAGACGCGCCGTGAGCCGGACCGAGAGGACCACCGCGACCGCCGCCAGCAGCCCCGCGATCAGCACCGGCAGGCGCAGCCACGGCACGAAGTCAGAACTGCGGCCGAGCAGCGTCCACGACCACCAGGCGGTCACCCCGATCGCCGTGGCCAGGGCGAGCGCCGCGAACAGTTCCGCCCGGCGCTTCCACAGCAGCGCCGCACCCATCGCGACCACCGCGGCGATCGCCGGAGCCAGCGCCACCGTGTAGTACGCGTGGAAGATGCCCTGCATGTAGCTGAAGATCAGCCCGGTGACCAGCAGCCAGGTGCCCCAGACGATCAGGGCGGCCCGCTGCGTGTCGGTGCGGGCCCGCCGAGCGGTGATCACGAGTCCGGCGACCAGCAGGATCAGCGCGGCCGGCAGCAGCCAGGAGATCTGACCACCCTGCGCGCTGTTGAAGAGCCGGGTCAGGCCGACCTCGCTCAGCCGGGCCGACGCGTTGCCGACACTGCCGGACTCCTCGCCGTTGAGCCGGCCCAGGCCGTTGTAACCGAGGGTGAGTTCGAGCAGGCTGTTATTCTGCGAACCACCGATGTACGGGCGCATCGACGTGGGCACCAGTTCGACGATGCCGATGTACCAGCCGGCGGAGGCGACCATCGCGACCAGTGCCAGCAGCAACTGGACGATCCGCTTACCGAGCTTCGGCGGGCCGGCGATCAGGTAGGCCAAACCGAACGCCGGAACCACCAGCAGCGCCTGCAACTGCTTGGCCAGGAACGCGAACCCGACCAGCACACCGGTCAGCACCACCCACTTCGTGGCGCCGGACTCGACGGCTCGCAGGATCGAGTACGCCCCGCCGACCATCAGCAGCACCAGCAGCGCGTCCGGGTTGTTGAAGCGGAACATCAGCACGGCCACCGGGGTCAGCGCCGAGATCGCACCGGCGAGCAGACCGGCCGCGGGACCGAAACCGCGCCGTACGGTCGCGAACAGCAATCCGGTCGTCGCTACGCCCAGCAGCGCCTGCGGGACCAGGATGCTCCACGAGCTGAGCCCGAAGATCCGCACCGACAGCGCCATGATCCAGAGGGCGGCCGGGGTCTTGTCGACGGTGATCGCGTTGGCCGCGTCGGACGAACCGAAGAAGAACGCCGTCCAGCTCTCCGAACCGGCCTGGACGGCGGCGGAGTAGAACGCGTTGGCCCAGCCCGACGCGCCCAGCCCCCAGATGTAGAGGACGGCGGTGGTCAGCAGCAGGGCGTAGAGGGACGGGCGGATCCAAGGGGCGTCGTGGCGGCCGAGCAGCCACCGGGCCGCCCCGGTACGTGGTGCGGTCATCACCCGGTCAACGGTTCGTCGGCGCCCTGTCGCGTCCTTGTGCCGCCGCTGTGCGACCCCTGTGAGTCCCCATCGGACTCACAGGGGTCTGCACAATTCAGACCGTGCGCCGCTTCGCGGAGGCCGCGGCCAGCCGGTCCAGCACACTCACCGTCGCGTCCCAGCCCATGCAGGCGTCGGTGACCGACTGGCCGTACGTCAGCTCGCCACCGAGGTCCTGTCGGCCCGGCTCCAGGAAACTCTCCAGCATCACGCCGCTGATCGCGTGCTGACCGGCTTCCATCTGCTGCGCGATGTCCTCGGCCACGATCGGCTGCCGGTTGTGGTCCTTGCTGCTGTTGCCGTGCGAACAGTCGATCACCAGACGCTCCGGCAGGCCCGCCTTGCGCAGCAGCGCCAGCGACGACTCGACGTGCTCGGCGCTGTAGTTCGGCTTGCCGCCGCCACCGCGCAGCACCAGGTGACAGTCCGGGTTACCGGCCGTGTGCAGGATCGCCGGCGTGCCCGAGTAGTCGATCCCCGGGAAGACATGCTTCGCCTCGGCGGCCTGGATCGCGTCGACCGCGGTGGAGACACTGCCGTCCGGGCGGTTCTTCATGCCGATCGGCATCGACAGGCCGGACGAGAGCTGACGGTGCACCTGCGACTCCACCGTCCGGGCGCCGATCGCACCCCAGGCCACGGTGTCCGCGATGTACTGCGGGGTGATCGGGTCGAGGAACTCCACCGCCACCGGCAGACCCCGCTGGACGACCTCCAGCAGCAGCTTGCGGGCGATCCGCAGGCCGGTGCCGACGTCACCCGAGCCGTCCAGGGCCGGGTCCATGATCAGGCCCTTCCAGCCGACCGTGGAACGCGGCTTCTCGAAGTACACCCGCATCACGATCAGCAGGTCCTCCTTCAGCCGCTCGGCCTCCAGCTGAAGCCGGTCCGCGTACTCGCCGGCGGCCACCGGGTCGTGCACCGAACACGGGCCGACGACCACGATCAGGCGTTGATCTCGGCCGTTCAGCACGTCCTCGACCTGTTTGCGGCCCGCCAGCACGGTGTCGTGACACTCACTGGTCAGCGGCAGCTCGTGGTGCAGCAGCGCCGGGCTCATCAGCGGGACGACCTTCTCGATCCGCTGATCACGGACTCGCTGCACCTCAGGGGCGGTCATGGTGTTCTCTTCTCCTTCGACCGGCCCTGCGTCAGAGCCGGTTTGCTCGGGGCAAACAAAAAGGCAGCGACGACGTCGCTGCCTTGCCGGCTCTGGCGGGTGTCTCAGGTCATGCGGTCATGGCCGAGTCACCGGCTTGAGCCGGCCTCGTAAACCAATAGAAGGACCACATCCGAGACATGCCCGCCAGCATAGCCACATCACCGGGCCGGATGCAGCATCTGCGGCCGTTGTTCAGCTGTTGGGACGACCGGCGGAGGGCCGAGCGGCAGCATGACGGTGAAGATGGTCTGCCCGGGACGGCTCTGCACACCCACCTTGCCACGGTGCGAGGTGACCACGGCGTGCACGATCGACAGGCCCAGACCGGTGCTGCCGGCCGCCCGCGACCGGGAACTGTCACCACGGGCGAACCGTTCGAAGATGCGCGGCACCAGGTCCTGCTGGATACCCGGGCCGTTGTCGATCACCTGGACCACGGCGGCGTTCGGCACCGCGCCGACCTTGACCGTCACGGTCGAACCCTCCGGCGTGTGCGTGCGGGCGTTGGCCAGCAGGTTCGCCACCACCTGATGCAGGCGGGCACCGTCGCCGATCACCGTGACCGGCTCCTCCGGCAGATCCAGCTGCCAGTAGTGCCGGGGGCCGGCCGCGTGCGCGTCGCTCGCCGCGTCGACGGCCAGCATGGTCAGGTCGACCGGATCCTGGGCCAGCGGGCGGCCGGCGTCCAGACGGGCCAGCAGCAACAGGTCCTCGACCAGGGCGGTCATCCGTTTCGCCTCGGACTCGACCCGGGTCAGCACGTGCGCGATCTCGTCCGGGACCGGCTTGCGGCTGCGGCGGCTCAACTCGGCGTAACCACGGATCGCGGCCAGCGGGGTGCGCAACTCGTGGCTGGCGTCCGCGACGAACTGGCGGACCTGCATCTCGCTCGCGTGCCGCGCCTCCAGCGCGTTGCCGACGTGGTCGAGCATCCGGTTCAGGGCGGCGCCGACCTGGCCGACCTCGGTGCGGGGGTCGGTGTCCTGCTCGGGCACTCGCTGCGCGAGCTGCACCTCGCCACGGTCCAGGCGCAGTTCGGAGACGCGGGTCGCGGTCGCCGCGACCCGATCCAGAGGCAGGAGGGTACGGCGGACGATGAGCGCCCCACCCCAGCCCGCGATGATCAGCGATCCGAGGATGACGCAGCCGGTGAAGAGGGCGACCTGCAGAAGAGTGCCGTTCGACTCCTCCAGGGAGATCCCGATGTAGTAGACATTGCCGTCCTTGGTGACCTTCTTCATCCGGTACTGGGGAAGTCCGTCACCGACCGAGACGTCGACCCTCCTGCCATCCGCCGGGACTTCGGCGATCACGGTCGTCTGCGCCGCGGCGGTCAGGGCCTGAACCTGGGGGTCGGGGCTGGTGTCCAGGAACTGGAGCACACCGCCGTCGAGTGAACCGTCCGTCAGTTGCTGGAGGACCAGCGCGTCCCGGGGAATACCACCGGGGAGGTTGTCGGTGCTCTTCGTGGAGACGAGGCCGTCATCCTGCTGGCCGTCGTGTTTGTCGAATGCGCCCTTTCCCGGCGGCTTGGAACCGATCCGCCGGCTCAGTTCCTCGACCTCGGTGTCGACCTGCTTGTGCAGCGAGTTGTAGAGATAGAGCTCGGCGGTGCCGCCGACGACCAGGCCCAGCACGGCCAGCAGCGCGATCATGGTGGTGACGATGCGGGTGCGCAGCGGCCAGCCCGCGGGATCGATCCAGCGGGTGCGGCGGGCTTTCGGGGCGGCGGAACTCATCGGTCAGTCGGCCGGCTTCAGCACGTAACCGGCGCCGCGCATGGTGTGGATCATCGGCGCGCGACCGGCGTCGATCTTCTTGCGCAGGTACGAGATGTAGAGCTCGACCACGTTCGCCTGCCCACCGAAGTCGTAGTTCCACACCCGGTCCAGGATCTGCGGCTTGCTCAGCACCCGGCGCGGGTTGCGCATCAGGTAGCGCAGCAGCTCGAACTCGGTGGCGGTCAGCGTGATCAGGTCACCGGCCCGGCGCACCTCGTGCGAGTCCTCGTCCAGGGTGAGGTCACCGACGACGAGCTGCGACTCGGTGCGCATCGGGGCGTGCCCCATCCGACGCATCAGCCCGCGCAGCCGGGCCACCACCTCTTCCAGGCTGAACGGCTTGGTCACGTAGTCGTCGCCGCCGGCGGTCAAGCCGGTGATCCGGTCCTCGACCGAGTCCTTGGCGGTGAGGAACAGCACCGGCACCTCGGGCGACTCCCCGCGCAGGCGGCGCAGCACCTCGAGCCCGTCGATGTCGGGCAGCATCATGTCCAGGACGACGGCGTCCGGCCGGAAGTCGCGCGCGGTGCGCACCGCGGTCATGCCGTCACCGGCGCTGCGGACGTCCCAGCCCTCGTAGCGCAGAGCCATCGACAGCAGCTCGGCCAGCGTCGGTTCGTCATCCACGACGAGCACCCGGACCGGGGTCCCGTCGGGACGCCGGAGTTCGGTGCTCGGATCGGTGTTCGCCATCGTCATGCCCCCACTGTGCTGACCCACGCTCTGCGCCGGCTTTCCGTTTGCTGTGTGCCACCTGTGTGTTGAGCACAGACACGTCACGACCGGTGCACAGGTTGCCCCAATGTCGCACCGGCATTTTCGTTTCGGCACGCCGGTTCCGGTGCTTGAGAATCCGGCGACGTTAAATTATGGATCAACATTTACATACTAGTTTTATCGTGACGAAACGGCGGCCTCCCGCTGCTGCTCAACCGGCTTGTTGACAACCTCGTATCGGGGGAACACTCGATGTCGGGGCGTTGTTGTGCGAGCGTTGGGCAAAGAGCGTGAGGAGCGTGCAGTGGATCTTCTCGAGGACTACCGCAGGGCCACCTTCTTCTTCGAATCCGGCGACCCGCTCGGCGCCGCCCGGCTCCTGGAGCCGATAGTCGAGGCCGAGCCGCACAACGCCGCGGTCCGCCAGTTGCTGGCGCGGGCCTACTTCAACTCCGCCCAACTCAGCGGGGCGGAGGAGCAACTGCGCGTGCTGGTCGAGCAGGACCCCTCCGACCACTACTCGCATCATGTGCTCGGCCGGACCCTGGAGCGGGCCGGCCGTTTCCGGGAGGCGCTGCCGCACCTGCGGCTGGCTGCCGCGATGAAGACGCAGGCCGACTACCAGGAGGCCGTGCGCCGGGTCGAGACGTGGCTCGGGAAGTCCACCGCGGCGTAGGGTCACGATCGTGAAGCTGAAGCTGGACCTGCACGACATCTTCAACCGGGGTCAAGAGATCGACCGCGCCCTCCGCGGGATCATCGACGAGGCGATCCAGAAGAAGGCTCCCCTCGTCGAGATCATCCCGGGGAAGGGCAGCGGGGCCCTGAAGAAGAAGGTCATCCGCTTCCTCGAGCAGAAAGAGATCAAGCAGCTCTATCACCGGGTGGAGAAGGACGGCGACAACTGGGGCCGTCTCTTCGTCCACTTCCGTCACAACGCGCCCACCGGCAAGCGCGGACGGGGCCGGTAACCCGGCGTACTCCTCACAGGGTGTAGGTCTTGGCGACCGCCACCAGCTCGCTGCTGTGTGAACCGAGGACGCCGACCCCGGCCGGGCGAGGCTGGAAACCCGGGACCGTGGGCAGGTCGTCGCTGCCGTCCATGACCCGGAAGGTGACCGGGCCGGTGGACCGGACCGTCAGCTCGATCTCGACACCGGTCTCCGGCGGCGCGTGGAAGGCGAACCCGAAGCCCCACTTCCCGCCGGTGACCGGTTCGATCTCGGCCGGCCGGCCGCCGATCGTGGCCGCGGTGACCGGTGTCGCGGTGGCCACGTGCAGCGTGGTGAAACGGGCCGTCCGCTGCGGGTCCAGCAGCAGTTTCATGGTGCGCTGGTCGCCGGTGCGGGTCTCCGACACCAGGGTCAGGGCCGGGGCCGGCAGGGTCGCGGCCGGTGCCGGGCCACTGCGCAGTAGCTCCGCGCCGAACGCGGGCAGAGTGTCGGCGACCACGGCCGGTGCGTCGGAGACGTGCCGGGCGGTCCACTCCTGCGGCTCGGTCTCCTCGCTCAGCCAGCGGGCCGTGCCGTTGTCGGCGTCCAGCGCGTACATCAGGTGGGTGAGCGACGGGTGCTCGTCGTCGAAGGTGTCCACGATCAGGCCGGTCGCCGTGCACGCGAGCACCGCCCCCGTCGCGACCAGGGCGGGCAGCGCTCCCTGCCGCCTGGCCCGCAGCGTCTTCATGCCCCGTGCCCCCTGGACCGCCGGATGCAGCCGCTCGATCATCGGGAGCAGCGCGAGGCCGAGCAACACGGTCAGGAACGCGCCCACCCCGGCCATCGGCATGCCCAGCGCGGGGAAGAGCAACAACACGGCCGGCAGCAGGACGACGATCGGGACCAGGGCGCCGGCGGTCAGCACGGCCAGCGCCGGCCAGGACCGCAGCCGGGCCGCGACCAGGGCGGCGATCGAACCGGCCAGCGCCGGCAGAGCCGCTAGGTAGGAACCGCCCGGGAGTAAGGCGGCAAGCACCACACCGAGGACCGCCAGCCAGAACAGACCACCGGCGGCCAGGGCGGCCGGCGTGACACGGCGGCGGAGCAGGGCGTACCAGACCAGGATGGTCAGGGCGACCAGGGCGATAACTGCCAATCGATACCACATCGGACGGTACGGGTCGATCGGTAGACCGCCGTACCCCGGACGGATCGCCACCAGCATCATCCACAACCCCTGCCCGAGCAGCGGGGCCACGACGATCGGGATCAGGGTCAGCGGGATCGCGGCGAAGGACCGCCGGCCGACCGTCCAGGCCAGCGCCAGTGCCAGGACCAGGGCGAGTACGGCCAGCGGCCACACCAGTTCGCCCGGGTAGCGGACCAGCAGCCCCGGCGCCGGGAAGTAGGTCGCGTCCCCCACGTTCGTGCTCGCGCCCAGATCCTCGTCGCCGAACTCGCGGATCAGGGCGAGCGCGTTGGAACCGTGGTGCTGGAGGCTGTCCTGGTTCATCGCCTCCGGCCGGTCGGTCGGCGCGTGATAGATCGCGGCCCCGTCGATGTAGGCGGTGTTCAGGCCCCGGAACCGCGGCTGTTCCCGGAACGGGGTGAAGTCGGTGTCGTTCGGCAGCAGCCGGTAGATCTCCACCGCGAAGGACGTACCGACCGGGTACGGCGTCTTCGCGTACGTCTCGACCAGTTCCCGGTTGCCGTCGGTCGTCTCGAACATGATCGCCGGACCGCTGCTGCCGCGTGCCTCCAGATTGAGCACCACGCCCCCGTCGCGGGCCAGCGGGTGCTGGTCGACGAAGGCCTTGGCCCCGCAGAGACAGGCCTCCTCGGCGTCGGTGAGCACCAGCACCACGTCGTTGCGGGGCCGTTCCCCGGCGGTCAGCGCCCGGGCCGCCTCCAGGATCGTGGCGGTGCCCGCGCCGTCATCGTTCGCGCCCGGGGCGATCTGTGCCGAGTCATAGTGCGCGACCAGGAACACCCGCCCGGTCGACGCGGTGCCCGGGATCACCGTGACCACGTTGCGGACCCGGGCGAACCCGGTGCCACCCGCCGATGACGACAGGCCGGCGCCCTGCACCGACACGGTGTCCTGGACCTCGGGGGAGAGACCGAGCCCGCGCAGGGTCGTCAACAGGTAGTCCCGGACCGTGTCGTTGGCGACACTGCCAGCCGGGTGTGGTGTGGACGAGATGGTGCGTACCGTGGCAAATGCTCTTGAAGCGCTGAACTCGGTCGCCGGTGCCGAATCGGTGCGCGCCGCGGGTGGCTGCGCCGAACGGATCGCCGCGAACCCGGCCAGGGCGAGAACGGCCAGAACGACGGCCGCGGATCGGAGGGGGACTGAGGCACGCATGGGGACATCTAATCGTCCGGGTACGCCTGGCGGGTAGCCCGTAGATCCATTCGCGCGTGCAATAGCGTTGTCCGCGTGACTAAGCCGCTAGACCCAGCAGCCGTCATCGCCGAGTTCATCGACCGGGTGGCCCCCTACAACCCACATCCGGACGCCGACCCCGTCGCCGTCCTCGGCGTGCGCACCGCGCTCGGCGAGGACGTCTTCACACTCAGCGATCACGTCATCCGAGCCCTGTGCCGAGCGATCGAGTCCTATCGCGACCCCGAGGATCGGGGGAACTGCGCCAACTGTGGGAGTCGCCACATCGATGAGAACCTGCACTGCGAGGACTGCGGGCAACTGCACGGCATCCTTGGGCAAGTGATCGCCGAGCACGCGCGCCGAGTCGCGGCCAAGAGTGACGACTCCCCGTGACTACCGAAGTTGTGCAGCCGGGCCGCGTGGTACACGATTTGCGGGTCACTTCTGCGTCTAGCGGGTCACTTCTGCGTCGAGTGGGGAATCGGAATGACTGAGCGGTCCCTCGCACCTCGCAGGTACGCGCCGTCACAGATGGAACGGCTGCGCATCCTCCTGGTCGAGGACGACGAGGGCGACGCCTTCCTCGTGCGCGAGCTGTTGAGCGAGGCCGAGGCGCCGTTCGAGCTGAACGTCGCCACCAGCCTGCGCCAGGCCCGGGAGATGCTGACCGGCGTCGAATGCGTCCTGCTCGACCTCGGGCTGCCCGACGCCGAGGGCATCGACGGGCTTCGTAAACTCCTGGCCGTCGCCGGCGGCGCCGCGGTCTGTGTGCTGACCGGCCGCTCCGACGAGCACCTCGGCGTCCAGGCGGTTGCCGAGGGCGCCCAGGACTACCTGGTCAAGGGGCAGGTCGACGGGGTCCTGCTGATCCGTTCGCTGCGATACGCGGTCGAGCGTAAACGCGCCGACGAGAACGCCCGGCTGCTGCGTGAGGTCGAACTGCTCCAGGCCGAATCGGCCCGCCTGGAACGCGGTCTGCTGCCGAAACCGCTCAAGAGCGACGACTTCGGCATCGAGGTCCAGCCGTTCTACCGCTCGGGGCGGGCCATGGGCCTGCTCGGCGGCGACTTCTACGATGTGGTCCAGGTCGGCGCCGACAAACTGCACGTGATCGTCGGTGACGTCTGCGGTCACGGGGTCGACGAAGCGGCCCTCGGTGTCGAACTACGGGTCGCGTGGCGGGCACTCATCCTGGCCGGCGTGCCCGAGGACCAGGTGCTGAAAGCGCTGGAACAGGTGCTGATGACCGAACGCCGGGCCCGGGAGGTCTTCGCCACCGTCGCCTCCGCGGTCATCGACCTGCCGGGAAACCGGGCGACCGTCCGGGTCGCCGGGCACCCGCCGCCCGTCGTCCTCTCCGGTGGGAAAGCCGCGCCGGTGGCCGTGCGTACCGGGATCGTCCTCGGGGTACGACCCACTCCGACCCCCGCCACCGAACTGGAGTTCTCCGGTGACGACTGGTCTCTGTTGATGTACACCGACGGACTCATCGAAGGGCGCACCGGTGCCGGCGACGAACGACTCGACGTGGACGGGCTCTGCAAACTGCTCGACGAGCCGGACGCCCGCAGCCGCCCCCTCCCGGAACTCCCGGAATGGCTGGTGGCCCGAGCCGACCGGGACAACGGGGGCCCCCTCGCCGACGACGTGGCGATGCTGTTGATCTCCCGAGGTGGTGGCCGGTGAGGATCAGCGTCCGGCACTGGACCCTGCGCGTCCGGATCTTCGCGCTCTGCGCGGCCACCGGAATCATCCTCGGCGGGCTCGGTGTCGTCGCCGCGCTCACCGCCGCCGCCAACAACCGGCAGATCGACAACGTCCTCGACCGGGCCAGCCCGATGCGGGCCGCCGGCGAGACCCTCAGCACCGCCCTGGTCAACCAGGAGACCGGCGTCCGCGGGTACGCCATCACCGGACAGGATCGCACCCTCGAGCCGTACCTGCGGGGCCTCGCGGCGGAGACCGATCAGGTCGCCCGGATCCAGCGCCTCCTCGGCCCCGAGGACGACGAGATCCGCGCCGCCCTCGACACCGTCGTAGCCCGCGCCGCGACCTGGCGGGCCAACGTCGCCGAACCACTCCTGGAAACCGTCCGCACCGAGGGCACACAAGCCGCCCAGCAGCGCGTCGAAGCCTCCGACACCCGCGACTTCGACGCACTGCGCGGCGCCGTCAGCGTCATGCAGGACCGGATCTCGGTGTTGCGGGCGAGTTCGGCCCAGGCCGCCCGGGACAGCAGCCAGACCATGGTGGCGATCGAGGTCGCCGCCGCGGTGATCATCCTGATCACCGGCGTGCTTCTGCTGATCCTGCTGGATCGCCTCGTCAGCCGGCCGATCCTGCACCTCGCCGGTCAGGTGCGGCAGGTCGCCGCCGGTGACTACACCCGGCACATCGACAGCACCGTGTACGGCTCACCCGACCTGATCGGGCTCGCCGACGACGTCGACCAGATGCGCCAGCAGATCGCCAGCGAACTGAGCGAGGTCAGCGACGCCCGCCAGCAGGTCGAATGGATCAACCAGCAACTGCGGACCCAGGCCGAGGAACTCACCCGGTCCAACCGTGACCTGGAACAATTCGCCTACGTCGCGTCGCACGACCTGCAGGAGCCGCTGCGTAAGGTGGCCAGCTTCTGCCAGCTCCTGCAACGCCGCTACGCCGGGCAGATGGACGAACGCGCCGACCAGTACATCGGCTTCGCCGTCGACGGCGCCCAGCGCATGCAGCGACTCATCAACGACCTGCTCGCCTTCTCCCGCATCGGCCGGCTCACCACCGGATTCACCGACATCGACCTGAATGAACTGCTCAGCGACGTGAAATCGCAGCTCTCCGGCCGGGCCGGTGGCGAGGACGCCGAGATCAGCTGGACCGGACTGCCCACCGTGGAGGGTGAGGAGCCGCTGCTCAGCACGCTCTTCGTCAACCTGATCGGTAACTCGCTGAAGTTCCACCGCCCGGACGTGCCGTCGCAGATCCGGATCAGCGCGGAACTGGACGGCTCCGAATGGCGGATCAACGTCCGGGACAACGGCATCGGGATCGAAGCCGAGTTCGCGGACAAGGTCTTCGTGATCTTCCAGCGGCTGCACGCGCGGGACGCCTACGACGGGACCGGCATCGGCCTGGCCATCGTCAAGAAGATCGTCGAATACCATGGCGGACGGATCTGGCTGGACGTCGATGTGGCGGAGGGCGCTTCGATCTGGTTCACGCTACCGGTGGTGCCGGGTCTTTCGCCTGTTCTACCCGCTTCATCAGCTTCATCCACATCACCCGCTTCGTCCGCTTCCTCTGCGGATTCTTTGCCAGCGGGGTCGGATTCGTCTTCGGGCGAGGAAGAGAAGGTGGGCATGTGAGCCTGGAACGAGAGAACGGCACCCCGATCGAGGTGCTGCTCATCGAGGACGACCCCGGCGACGTGCTGATGACGCAGGAAGCGTTCGAGGAGCACAAGGTCCGCAACCGGCTCAACGTCGTCTCCGACGGTGCTGAGGCGCTCGCCTACCTGCGGCGGGAGGGTCAGTACGCGAACGCCGTCCGTCCCGACCTGATCCTGCTCGACCTCAACCTGCCCCGGCGGGACGGCCGCGAGGTGCTCGCCGAGATCAAGAAGGACGACGAACTGGGCCGGATCCCGGTCGTCGTGCTGACCACCTCGTCCGCCGACGAGGACATCCTGCGCAGCTACCAGTTGCACGCGAACGCCTACGTCACCAAGCCGGTCGACTTCGATCGCTTCATCACGGTCATCCGGCAGATCGACGAATTCTTCGTCAGCGTCGTGAAGTTGCCGCCGCGTGCCTGATCGGATCCTTGATCAGGTAGCCGAACTCGTCCGCGAGGTGGCGCACACCATCGTGCTGCCGCGTTTCCAGCACCTGTCCGCCGACGACGTGCACCAGAAAGCGCCCGGCGACCTGGTCACCATCGCCGACCAGGAGTCCGAGAAGGCGCTGACCCGCGGCCTCGCCGCACTGCTGCCCGGCTCGACCGTCGTCGGTGAGGAGGCGGTGGCCGCCGACCCCGCCGTCCTGGACCGGCTCGGTGGCGACGGCGCGGTCTGGATCGTGGACCCGGTCGACGGGACCAACAACTTCGCCGCCGGGGTGACCCCGTTCTGTGTGATGGTCGCCCTGGTCCGGGGCGGGGTGGCCACCGCGGCCTGGGTCCTCGACGTGGTCGCGGACCACCTGACGGTCGCCGAGACCGGCTCGGGCACATACTGCAACGGCGTCCGGGTGAAGACCCGCACCGATGATCCGGGCGCGGCGGCGCTGCACGGCGTGATCGCTCACAAGTACTTCCCGGACGACCTTCGGGAACAGGTTCTCTCGACGGCCACCGGGCTGGGCGGTTCCAACACCGGGCGGCACTGCGCGGGGTACGAGTACCCGGCGGTCGCCACCGACGAGCAGCAGTTCGCGATGTTCTGGCGGATCCTCCCGTGGGACCACGTTCCCGGAGCCCTGATCGTCAGTGAGGCCGGCGGGGTCGTCCGGCACCTGGACGGCTCGGAGTATCGCCCCGCGGGCCATCAGCGGGGCCTGCTGGCCGCCGCCAACGAGGACATCTGGAACACAGTCCACGGCACCCTCTTCCCGTCCGGCACACCAGCCGTTCCCTGACCTTACGTCCCCTGACCTGCCGTGCTGACCTGCCGTGCTGACCTGCAGGGCTCACCTCTCGGGCTCGCCTTCCGGGCTGACCTTCCGTCGGGTCTCCGGGTGCGGGCCGGTCGATCTAGGGTGCGGTCATGACGTCGTATCTCGATGAGATTTTCGGGCTGGCCGGGCGGACCGCGGTGGTGACCGGCGGTAGCTCCGGGATCGGGCGGGCCATGGCGCTGGCCCTGGGCCGGGCCGGAGCCCGGATCGTGCTGGTGGCCCGGCGTGCAGCGCCGATGGCCGAAGTGGTGGCCGAACTGCGCGGTCACGGTGCGGAAGCGGACGCGTTCTCCGCGGATCTCGCCGACCGCGAGGCCGTCAAGGCCGTCGCCGCAGAGATCATTGCGCGGTACGACGCCCCTGACGTCCTGGTCAACTCGGCCGCCGTCAACCTGCGCCCGCCCCTCGCGGAGCTGAGCGACGACGTGTGGGATCAGACGCTCGCCGCGAACCTGACCGCCCCGTTCCTGCTGGGCCAGGCGTTCGCCCCGGCGATGGCCGCCCGTGGCTGGGGCCGGATCGTCAACGTCGTCTCGCAGCAGGCGTTCCGCGCCTACGGGAACAGCGGCGCCTACGGTGCGGCCAAAGCCGGACTGGTCGGCCTCACCCGATCGCAGGCCGAGGCATGGAGTCCGCACGGCGTCTGCTGCAACGCGATCGCCCCCGGGGTGGTGCACACGCCGCTGACCGAGCCGGTCTTCGCCGATCCCACGAAAGTGGCGGCGCACGCGGCTCGCGCGATGACCGGACGCAACGGCGTACCGGGCGACTTTGCCGGTTGTGTCGTTTTCCTGGCTAGTAATGCTGGTCAGGCGGTAACCGGACAGACACTCTTCGTTGACGGTGGATATTCGGCTACCTGACCGATCTCCCTTTCCCCTGCTGAGACACGGTAAAGTACCGGCGCTCACGACTTGGAGGTAACTGTGGCGGCCAGTCTCCCGCGCCGGTTCGCAACCCTGCTCGCGCTGTTCGCCGCGGTCTTCGCGGTGGCCCTTGCCGTGCCCGGTTCGCCAGCCCTTGCTGCCGACCCCGAGGGCGGTACGAAGAAGCTGCGCACCGCACTGGAGACCGCGGCCAAGGGCTACGACTCGGCGAAGACGAAGCTGGCCAACTCCAAGAAGCGGCAGAAGCTGCTCACCACCGCGCTCAAGGACGCCGAGACGAACTCGTCGACTCTGACCGCGCAGGTCAACGAGGTCGCCAACCGGGCTTACCAGATGGGCCGGGTCAGCACCGCCGGGCTGCTGCTGAACAGCGCGAACCCCAGCGACTTCATCGAGAAGGTGCAGAGCCTCGACATGCTCGCCCAGATGGACGGCGGGACACTCGCCGACTATCGCCAGCAGATCGAGACCGCGTCGAAGGCCAAGATCGCGCTCGATGCCGAGGTCAAGGAGCAGCAGCGTCAGGTCAACGTGATGGCCAAGCGGAAGAAGGACGCCGAGACCGCGCTGGCCGAGGTCGGTGGCGGCTCGGCCGGCGGCTTCATCGACCCGAACTCGCCCGCGGCCGAGCCGGCGCCCCGCAACTCCGACGGCTCCTGGCCGAAGGAGTCGTGCACGATCAAGGACCCGACCTCGAACGGGTGCATCACGCCGCGCACCCTGCACGCCTACCAGCAGGCGCAGGCGGCGGGCTTCAAGCGGTACACGGTCTGTTTCAGCGAGCGGTCCTCCGGTGAGCACCCGAAAGGCCGGGCCTGTGACCACTCCGCGGCCTCGGGCGGTTTCGAGAACGTCGCGGCCACCGGCGGCGACAAGACCTACGGCGACCGTCTCGCCGCGTACTACGTGAAGAACGCCAGCTCGCTCGGTGTGATGTACGTGATCTGGTACCGGCAGATCTGGATGCCGAGCACCGGCTGGCGCGCCTACAGCGCGAGTGGCGGCCCAGCGGCGGTGCACACCAACCACGTCCATCTCTCCATGCTGTAGTTCTGAGAAAAGTTTCATCAGATGATGCATTCGCATCGTTGGGCCAGCGGCCGCATCGGCTCTACCAGCGGAAACTATAGCGCCGACCCGATGAGGCTGTAGAAGGCCTGACCCTCTGCCTGAACAGGACTTTCGCCGAGTAGCCCTTCATCAGAAGAAGGATTCATTCTCCTGATGAAGGGGTCATGGTGGCTGTTCGGGCGGTTGATATTCCAGGTGCGGCGCACCTGGTGCTCGCTGATCGTGGGGTGGTCCGGCACCTGGATCCAGCCGAGGCCATGTTCGCGGCGATGCTGACCGTGTGGGACCGGCAGCAGGCGAGTCGGCTGTTGGCTGCCTCGACGCGTAAGCAGCGTGCGGACTCGGTGGGCCGGTTCGCGCGGTTCGTCGGCTCGTACCCGTGGCAGTGGACGCCGGCTGACGTCGAGGAGTGGACCGCCGAGTTGCGCGGTGGCCGAGCGCACTCGACCATTCGTGGCTACCAGAACGACGTCGCGCTGTTCTGCTCCTTCATCACCGACGCCCGGTACGGCTGGGCGGACCGGTGTGAGCAGGAGTTGGGGACGCATCCGGTGCAGGTCTTCCACGAGTGGAACACCGCTCGGCACACCAGCGACCACGAGGCCCGGCCCGAGGTGCGGCCGTTCACCCGCAGCGAGCTGCAGGAGTTTTTCGACTTCGCCGACGAGCAGGTCGACCAGGCCCGGCGGCTGAACCGTAAGGGTTGGCTGGCGGCGTTCCGGGACGCGACGCTGTTCAAGGTCGCCTACGCCTGGGGGCTACGGCGTCGGGAGGTCGCGATGCTGGACGTCACCGACTTCACCCGTAACGCCGCGGCACCGCAGTTCGGCCGGTACGGCATGTGCAACGTCCGGTATGGCAAGGCCGTGAAGGGCTCACCACCGAGGCGCCGTAACGTGCTCACCACCATGGGTTGGGCCGTTGACGTGCTCACCGAGTACGTCGAGGACATCCGCGGCTTCTACGCCCCGGGCAAGCGGACCGCGTTGTGGCCCACCGAACGCGGCGGTCGGATATCGGTCGCGTCGATCAACATCAGGTTCGCGGAGTACCGCAGCGCCGCGGGTCTGCCGCCCGAACTGCACCCGCATTGCCTGCGACACTCGTATGTCACGCACCTGATCGAGGACGGGTTCGACCCGTTCTTCGTCCAACAGCAGGTCGGTCACGCGTGGGGGTCGACCACGGCTCTCTACACCGGCGTCAGCTCCGACTTCAAGAACACCATGCTGCGCCGAGCTCTCGGCCCAGCGCTCGGGAAGGAAAGCCACGGATGACGCGCAGGGTCGGCCACCGGTGGCGGCTGCGGGAGGTCATGGCCGCCCACGGCATGTTCCACACCACCGACATCCACCCGCACCTGGCCGAGCGGGGCATCGACCTGTCACCGGTACAGGTCTACCGGCTCGTCGCCCAGACGCCCGAACGGCTCAATCTCACCGTTCTCGCCGCGCTGTGCGACATCCTCGGCTGCACCGCCGCCGACCTGTTCGAGCCCACCGTCGAGACCAGCAGCGGACGTGCCCGCAAAGCAGCGGGTGGCGAGGCACCGACCGCGTCCGTTGCCCGCCGACCGAAACGGGCCCGGATCGTCGGCGACGACCCGCGGTGAGCCGCGCCGTCTGCGCGTTCTGCGGGCAGGACAAGCCGGTCCGGCAGCGCATGCCCGACGGCCGGGCTCGCTGCCGCAACTGCTTCCACCAGGATCCGGCGACCTGGGAGCCCTGCGGCGGCTGCGGCCAGACCAAGCGGGTCAACGCCCGCGCCGCCGACGGCACCGCCCGCTGCACGAACTGCTACCGCAAGTCCACCCAGCCCAAGCTGCCGTGCGATCGGCGCGGCAAGCTCGTGCACCCGATCGTCCGCGCCGGCGGCCGCGGCGGACACACCGAGAACCTCGGCCCGTGCTGCTACCGCGGTGAGAGCCGACGTTGCGGCGGCTGCGGGCGCACCCGCCGCGTCCGCGTGAAGGCCACCGCCACCTCACCGGACCTGTGCGGCACCTGCCACCAGGCCGCCATCACCGCCTGCACCCGTTGCGGCACCGTCACCCGCTGCCGAGGCACCACCACCGGACGCCACGCCATCTGCTGGCGCTGCCACCTGACCGACCGCCTCGACGCGCTGCTCGTCCAACCCGACGGCACCATCCTGCCCGCCCTGCAACCGATCCGCACCGCCGTCCTGTCGGTGGACAACCCCGCCACCGGACTCGGCTGGCTCGGCCGCAGCCGCGGCGCCACCCTCCTCGCCCAGCTCGCCTCCGGGCAGCTCCCGCTCACCCACGACGCTCTCGACCGCCAACCACCCGGCAAGTCCGTCGAGCACCTGCGCCGCATGCTCGTCGCCGCCGACGCCCTGCCCGAACGCAACGAACACCTCGCCCGACTCGAAGCATTCGCAAAGCGCACCATCGAGGCCATCGAGGATCCCAAGGACCGACGTCTGCTGCGTTCCTACGCCACCTGGCACGTCATCCACCGCATCCGCAACGACCGGCCCCGCCCCGCGATCTGGCCCGCTGCCGGATACCGCGCCCGCCACGAGATCACCGCCGCTGCACGGCTTCTGGCCGACATCCGTCAGCAAGGACGATCACTCGACACCCTGTGCCAACCCGACATCGACGCGCTCCTCACCAGCCGTGACATCCTGCGTTCGTTTCTCTCCTGGGCCGACAGCCACCGGCTCATCACCGGAATCCAGCTGCCGAAACACCAGCCCCGCCAGCCCTTGCACTTCGCCGACGACCAACACCGCTGGAACCTGGCCCGCACCCTCTTGCACGACGATTCCGCCGCCACCATCAGCGACCGCTTCGCCGGCCTGCTCGTACTGCTCTACGCCCAACCGGTGGCCCGCATCGCGCGCCTGACCACCGGCCACCTCCGCCACGTCGGCGGCACCACCATGCTCGACGTCGGCACTGACGCCCTCCAACTCCCATCACCCCTGGCCGGCCTCGCTGCCAGCCTTCCCGAGCGGCGGCCCGTCGGCATGGCTCGAACTCTCTACACCGACCATTGGCTGTTCCCCGGCCGACACCCCGACCGCCCCGCAGACTCCGCCACCCTCATGCGCCGGCTCAACGCCCTCGGCATCTACGCCCGCAGCAACCGCAACGCCGCCATGCTCCAACTCGCGGCTGAACTCCCCGCCGTCGTCATCGCTGACCTACTCGGAGTCCATACCGGCACCGCGACGAAAATGGGCGCACGAAGCCAACGGCAACTGGGCCACCTACGCCGCCGACCGCAGTCGATGAAAACCTGCAACGGACGGAGCACGGTGCTGGTAGCGTGGCCCGGTCCAGGAGAACGATCATGATCAACCTTACGGTGCGGCGTCCTGCTGCCCGTAACCCACGGATCTTGGCCGCGGCATTCGCGCTCGGCCTGCTTGCGTTCGCCGCCGACGCCTTCGACCCAGCCGCCCCCGCTGGACAAGTGCTCACGGCATTGATCAGCAGCGGCCTCGCCTGGGGCCTGGCAGCGTTCCTGGCAGGCCGGAGAGCAGCTGATCACCGCAGCGCCGTCCACGGCGCGACCGTCCTGCTGATCTCCGCCACGCTCGTGTACTACCTGCTGATCCTTGTGGTGAGCCGACGCTGGAGCGGTGGGTATCTGGCCGACGGATCGTCGGCGGACCTGTACGGGCTGCGCTCTTTGGCGATCATGACCGCAGCATGGCTCGTGGCATCTCTCATCGCGGGACCAATGCTGGGCCTGCTCGGCCACCGGACTCGAACCACTCAGACGACGGGCTCGGCGCTGGCCGCGGGGATCGCATGCGGATTATTGTCGGGCCAAGGCTGGCAAGAGATCGCTGCGGCGCCACCCTGGGTCTTCCTGGCGGCAGCAGCTGACGGCGAAGTCGCACCCGGCTTCCTCGCAGCGAAGCTGATCCAAGTCATCCTCCCGCTCGCTATCGGTGCCTGGCTGGCACACGTCCAGCGCCTTTGGCGAGCGTGGCCCACACTGCTCATCGCAATGATCTCGACCGCGGCACTGACCGCGCTGCTCTGGCAGCTACTCCGGGTAGCCGCGAATCGGTTCGGCTGAACACGCGCCCGTTCGGGGGCGGGGTGCGCCTTGGGTCTATTCGGCCAGTCGGGGCAGGCCCAGTCGAGCGCAGGTCTGCTCGTCGCCGGGGAAGACTGCGGCAACGCCGTTGTCCAGTGTGCAGGCAACTAGTGGTGGGATCGGATGGTCGGTCCCGGTGTCCGGCCCGCCTACCTGCTTCGAGCCGAGTCGCAGCAAGCCCTGCCGCCATACCGCGGAGCATGCCTCCACCGCGGATGCAGCGTCTCGGGTGCCGTCGGCCGACCACGCCTGGCTGACGGTGGTGCCGAAGAAGTCCTTGCCCCCCTCCAGGGATGCCTTGGTATAGCAACGAGTTTCGTCGGCGACCGGAACCGTCGCGGGTTTGAACGCGACGTACGCCGCCGCGGTGCCGCCGATCAACAGGGCAGATGCACCCGCGACCACCATCGCGTAGCGGACCGCGTTCCGGACGGCCCATCGACGTCGCGTCGGCCCGGCGGCGTACTGCTCGATGCGCTGTTGACGCACCAGCATGTGGACATGCGGCATGGGCCGCTCGGACGGGAGATCACTCAGATCGACCATCAGGCACTCCTTCGGACTCGCGACGGTCTGGACGGGGCGATGTCAGCGCAGGCCTCGATGCGGTTGGTCCCAGCGCGGTGGCCTTGAGGCGCTCACGGGCGCGGGCCAGCCGGGAGCGAACGGTGCCCACCGGCACGCCCAAGGCGACTGCAGCCTCGGCATAGCTCAGGCCGGACATCAGCACCAACGCGACGACGTCCTGCTCGACCCTGCTCAGGGCGGACAGGTCACGAAGGACCTCCCGCATCCGACGTTCGTCGTCGAGCCGGGCCGCCACCTGATCGGCGTGATCCGGCTCGGACACAGGCTGGGGGAGCCTGAACAGCGCGGCGTCGTACCGGCGCGCGGTGCGACTCAGGTTCCGCACTACGTTGTTCGCCACTCCGAGCAGCCACGGCAGCAGCGAGCCGTCCGAGTCGACGGCATCACGCCGGCGGCGCCAGGTCTCCAGAAAGACCAGCGAAGCGGCGTCCTCCGCGCCGCTCCACGAACCCAACCGCCGAAAGCAATGGTTGTACACGGCGTCGACGTGCCGGCGGAAGATCAGCCCAAACGCCTCTCCCTCACCGGCCTGCGCGCGCGCCAACAGCTCGACATCGCGAACCTCTTCACCCATCGGCGGCCCCATACCTGTATATGTCCGCTCGCCACTCCCGAGTTCGCGGAACCCCCGATCCGCCCAGCCCGACCGGCGTCGTGAACTAGGCGGGCTGGCAGATCTTCCCACTCGATCTGACGCAGGCATCCCGCGCTCGGTCCCTTCCCGACCCGTGCTCGGCTCGTCCGCCACCACTCACAGCAGTCGCGCTTGGCGGCTCAGACGGCTGTTCAGCAGGTACCCCGGGGTAGGAGCCGAAGGCCACCGACAGCGGAGCCTGCCCATTCACACCGTTGGAATACCTGTACTGCCCCAGCACTCGCCGGCCTCCAGCTTTTGCACAGGTACAAAGCGGCCTGTCGATGAGGTGACGCCCCCTCCGCCGCCGGTAGCATCCCGGCGGTGGAGAACCAGCCGCGTGCCCTGCCCTCGGTCCTGGCGACCGCTCTGGCGTTCGGATCCAGTGGTGCCGTCCTCGTCCTGGAGATCGTGGCGTTGCGCCTCGTCGGGCCCTACGTCGGCGTGACCCTTCAGGTCAGCAGCTCGGTGATCGGAGTCGCGCTGGCCGCGATCGCCTACGGAGCGTGGATCGGTGGCCGCCTCGCCGACAAGTTCGACGCTCGTACGCTGTTGGCCCCGGCCCTGATCCTCGGCGCCATCGGGACCGCGGTCACCCTGCCCCTCGTCCGCTGGGGCGGTGAGCTGCTGCGGGGTGGTGCCGCCCCGGCCGTGCTCATGCTGGCCGCGCTCGCGATCTTCCTGCCCGCGCTGGTGCTGTCCACGATTCCGCCGATGGTGGTGAAACTTCAGCTCGCCGATCTGCGGAAAGCCGGCTCGGTGGTGGGCCGGCTGTCCAGCATCGGCACGCTCGGCGCCATCACGGCCACACTGGTGACCGGGTTCGTCTTCGTCGCGGCTATGCCGAGCAGCGCGATCATCCTGAGTCTGGCCGTGCTGCTGGCGCTCAGCGGAGTGGCACTGGCCTGGTGGCTGCGCCGGGACGGAACTCGGCCGGAGCTGCCCGGCACGCCCCGGATCCGGGCTTCGCTGGCCGTGGTCGGGCTGGTCGGAGCCGGGCTGGGCGCCACCGCACCGACACCGTGCGACGTGGAGACGGCCTATCACTGCGCGACCGTGACGACGGATTCGGGGCGAGACGGCGGACGGACCCTGGTGCTCAACTCGGCCCGGCACTCGTACGTCGACCTGAACGACCCGACCCACCTGGAGTTCGAGTACGTGCAGTGGATCGGTGCCGTCGCCGACGTGCTGAAGCCGGCCGGCACCCCGATCGACGCGCTGCATCTCGGCGGTGGTGGTTTCACCGTCCCGAACTATCTGCGGGCCACCCGCCCCGGCAGCGACCAGCTCGTCCTCGAACTCGACGGCGGCCTGGTCGACCTGGACGAACGCAGCCTCGGACTGAAGACCGGCCCCGACATGCGAGTCCGGATCGGTGATGCCCGGGTGGGCCTGGCCGAACGCCCGGACACCTCGTACGACCTGGTCGTCGGTGACGCTTTCGGGCACCTGGCCGTCCCCTGGCACCTGGCCACCCGTGAGATGGCCGAGGACGTCGCCCGGGTGCTGCGGCCCGACGGGATCTACACCCAGAACGTGATCGACTACCCGCCGAACCGTTTCATCCGCGCCGAGCTGGCCACCGTGGCCGCCGCGTTCCCGCACGTCGCCCTGATCGTCCCGCCCGCGGCGCTCTCCGGTGACCGGGGTTCCAACTTCGTCATCCTGGCCTCGCGGGCGCCGCTCCCGCTGGACGCCGTCCGGCCCGCTCTGTCCGGGCTGAACGAACCGGTCCTCCTGCTCTCCGGCACCGAGCTGACCGACTTCATCGGTGACTCCCCGGTCCTCACCGATGATTACGCACCGGTGGACCAGCTCCTGGCCGGCTGACTCTTCGACCGGCCAGGAGACGACCTCGGATTCCGAGCGGGTTTTCGGGTGCGGCATCGGTGGGCGAGTCACTAGGGCGAGAATCGGCGCATGGGGCGTACGGAGCGAAACGGTCACGACGGATCGCTCCGTCTGGCCGGCCGCTACCGCCTGATCGAGAAACTCGGCACCGGCGGCATGTCGGTGGTCTGGCGTGGTTACGACGAAGTCCTCGGCCGTGACGTCGCCGTCAAGGTGCTCTCTCCCCAACTGGCCGAGGACCGGGCTTTCCGGGACCGGCTCCGCCAGGAGGCCCTGGCCGCGGCCCGGCTCTGCCACCCGCACATCACCGGGATCCACGACTTCGGCGAGGCCCCGATCTCCGAGCGGCTGACCGTCCCCTACGTGGTGATGGAACTCAATGACGGCGAGTCCGTCGGCGCCCGCCTCGGCCGGCAGGGATCGCTCGACTGGCGGGAAGCCGTCACGATCACCGCCGAGGTCGCCTCCGCACTGGCCACCGCACACGCCCGCGGCCTCGTGCACCGTGACGTCACCCCCGCGAACGTCATGCTGACCGGCTCCGGGGCGAAGATCGTCGACTTCGGCATCTCCGCGGTGGTCGGGCAACGTGACGCGGGCCCGGACGGCACCCTGCTCGGCACCCCCGCCTACCTCGCCCCGGAACGCCTCGGCGGCTCCTCCGTCTCGCCCGCCACTGACGTCTACGCCCTCGGTCTCCTGCTTTACCGGGCACTCACCGGCCGGATGCCCTGGCATGCCGAGAACACCACCGAAGCCCTGCGCGCCCACCTGTACGCCGACCCCGCACCGATCCCCGAACTCGACGGGATGCCCGCCGTCGTCGCCGAACTGTGCCTGCGCTGCCTCGCGAAGAGTCCGGCCGAACGTCCCGGCGCGGCCGAGGTGGCCCGGGCCCTGGCCGCGACCGTCGGACTGCGGCCGATCATCCCGCCACTGCGGCAGAACGAGAAACCCACGGCGCCGGTGGCGCGGGCGGTCGCGTCGGTGCCGGCCGCCCGACGAGCCGGAGCGGGGGTACGCCGAGTCCTGAGCGTCTGCGCCACCCGGCCCAGGGTCGCGGTCGCCACCGTACGGCTGCGGGCCGGTCTGTTGCTGCGCCGCGGGACCGTGCGCCCGCTCGGAGGCGGCCTCTTCATGGGCGACCGGCGCCGGATACTCCCGGCGAACCGTCTGATGGGCGCTCGCGACCGGAAGCCCGCCATCGCCGCCCTGGCCACCCTGATCCTGCTCGCCGGAACCGCGCTCAGCTGGTCCACGCGCCGCGAGGCACCGGACACCGAGCCGGCCCAGGCCGCAGCGGCCGGTGCCGGAGCGGGCACCGCTGTCGTCGCCGCTCCGGAACGTGGCCGTTGCCGGGTCAGATACCAGGTAAAACGGGACTCCGGAACCGACTTCGAGGCGCGGCTGAGCGTGGAGACCACGGAGACGGCCCAGTGGCGGGTCGAGTTCACCTTTCCCGGCTCGCAACGCCTCGCCGCCACGCCTGACACGGTGACCCAGCACGGCCGCCGGGTCGTGCTCGACGGTCGCGGACGGTCCCGGGCCGTCGTCCTGCGCGGTGATTACCGGAGCCGGAACCCGCTGCCACTCTCGTTCACACTGAACGGCGTCCGGTGCCGCGCCGAAGTCCTGGGCGGCACCACCACCCCTCCGGACGGCACCATCAGCCCGCCACCGGTGGCGTCCAACGCCGACTCCGTCAACGCGGCGACGGCCGAGCAGCCCCCGGCCGGGAACGAGACCGCGAACAAACGCAAACGCCCGCCGTCCCGGCGTGCTGGGACGGCCCGGAAGAGCCCGGCACCGGTCCCGCCCGGCCTCCCGGCCCCCAAAAGGAAGACCGGCTTCTCCCTGGCGCTCTGACGGACTTCGGCGTCCGGTTCCGTTCCCCGGCCCGGAACGCCACGGCCGACGATCGCCCGGATGATCCACCGATAGGGTCGAGAGCATGACGAGACTCGCAGTGGTCACCGGCGGCGGGACCGGGATCGGCAGGTCGACGGCGGGCATGCTCGCCGGCGAGGGCTTCGACGTGATCATTGTCGGACGCCGTGCCGAGGTGCTCGACGACGCCGTGAAATGGATCGGACCGCAGGCCACCGCGGTGACCGCCGACGTCACCGACCCGGCCCAGCTCCCGGCCGTGGTCGAGGCGGTGGCCGGCCGTCCGCTCGACGTGCTGGTCAACAACGCGGGGGCGTACGTCGCCGGGGACGAGAGCACCCTCCACGAGGTAGCGGACCGCTGGCGGGCCAACCTCGACTCCAACGTACTCACCGCGGTTCTCACGACGACCGCCCTCCTTCCGCAGCTCCGCCGTCCCGGCGGCAAGATCATCCTGACCAGTTCGATCGCCGCCCAGCGTGGTGGTGGCGGACCCTACTCGGCAGCCAAGGCCGCACTGCACGGATACGTCCTCGACCTGGCCACCTCACTCGGTGCCGAGGGCATCACGGCCAACGTCATCGCGCCTGGTTACATCACCGACAGCGAGTTCTTCGACGGCCGGATGACCCCGGAAGGACACCAACACCGCGTCGCCGCCACCCTCGTCAAGCGCGCCGGCACACCCGGCGAGATCGCCGAGACGGTCCGCTGGCTGGTCGGCCCCGGCGGCGGCTTCGTCACCGGACAGATCATCAACGTCAACGGCGGCTCCGTCCTCGGCCGATAGAGACGTTTCGCGGCCAGGACCGGCCTGGCCTGGCATGCGCCGGACCGGACCGACCGGCCTGGCCTGGCATGCGCCGGACCGGACCGACCGGCCTGGCCTGGCATGCGCCGGACCGGACCGACCGGCCTGGCCTGGCATGCGCCGGACCGGACCGACCGGCCTGGCCTGGCATGCGCCGGACCGGACCGACCGGCCTGGCCCGGCATCCGCTGGGCCAGGTTGGCCGAGAAGCTCCAAGACCGGCCGTCGCCACCCCGTCGAGGGCGGCGACGGCCGGTGCCATCTCATCCCGCACCGCCGGTGAAGCGGCCCTCGTCAGGACGATTGGCCCGGAATCGCAACCCCGACCATTGCTCGTCGATCGACACCTGACCGCAGGGGCGCATGTCGAAGTCGGCCACGATCGGCCATAACGAATCCCGGTTGATGTCGGCCTTGTTCCCCTTCGGATAGGCGATCCAGAACGCGCCGGGCTTATCGAGATCGGTGCGATGCCGTTCGAGCTGATCCCGCACACCAGCGGCATCCTCGGTGAACAGCACCGCCGTGCTCGCGGTCGCGAGGGACGCGGACTCCCGCACGCCCTCCGGCATCGGAGTGAGCAGCGGCAGCCGGGCCGGCTCGTTGAGCCAGACGGTCGAGTTGGGCTTGATCAGCAGTTTCTCGGCGATCGTTGTGGTCATGTCACCGAGAATTCCACCCGCCCGGCACCGGATCACCGTCTTCGCCGAACGCGTCCCACGTGGGTACCGGGCCGGCCGGAGCCGGCCCGGCGTGGTGGTGGGCGAGGCCCGGCCTGAGCCGGTTTGACGCCACTTCGCGCCGGGACGAACCGGGTCGTGCATCCACCTGACGTCTGCATGGTGCCCCTTCCGATCGAACCCGCTTGGACGCCTTGGAGCATTGCCGATCCGCCGGACCGCTGCTCGAAATCGCCCCTCGCCCTGTGGACAACTCCCGACTGTGGATAACTCGAAGGAGGTCCGCCGCGGGCTGATAGACATGCCGGGTGACTGATACGACGCGGATGGCGGCAAGCGAGGCCGAGCGAGCGGTCGTGCGAGAGCGGGCCGAGGAGGTTCTCCGCCGGCTGGCCGGGGAGCACGCGGTGCTCCGGGAGGACCAGTGGCGGGCGATCGAGGCGCTCACCGTCGACCGGCGGCGGGTGCTGTGTGTGCAGCGCACCGGATGGGGCAAGTCGGCGGTCTACTTCGTGGCCACCGCGCTGCTGCGCGCCGGTGACCGGCAGGCCGGGCCGACGGTCATCGTGTCGCCGCTGCTCGCCCTGATGCGCAACCAGGTCGACGCGGCCGCCCGGGCCGGCATCCAGGCCCGCACGATCAACTCAGCGAACCTCGACGAGTGGTCCCTGATCGAGCAGGAGATCCGGGCCGGCGAGGTCGACGTGCTGCTGATCAGCCCGGAGCGGCTCAACAACCCCGACTTCCGGGACAACGTGCTGCCCGGGCTCGCAGGCAGCACCGGCCTGCTCGTGGTCGACGAGGCGCACTGTGTCTCCGACTGGGGGCACGATTTCCGGCCCGACTATCGGCGGCTGCGGACGTTCCTGGCCGGCCTGCCCAGCCGCACCCCGGTGCTGGCCACCACCGCGACCGCCAACGCCCGGGTCACCGCCGATGTCGCTGACCAGCTCGGCGACGCGCTGGTCCTGCGTGGCTCGCTCGAGCGGGACTCACTGCGCCTGGCCGCGCTCCGGCTGGAGGACCCCGCGCATCGTCTGGCCTGGCTCGCCGACCACCTGGAGCGGCTGCCCGGTTCCGGCATCATCTACACCCTGACCGTCGCCGCGGCCGGTGAGACCGCCGACTTCCTGCGCTCGCGTGGATTCGAGGTGGCGACCTACACCGGCCAGGTCGAGGACGCCGAGCGCCGGGCCGCCGAGCAGGACCTGCTCAACAACAAGATCAAGGCGCTGGTCGCCACGTCGGCTCTCGGCATGGGCTTCGACAAACCCGACCTGGGGTTCGTCGTCCACCTCGGCGCGCCGCCCTCCCCGATCGCCTACTACCAGCAGGTCGGCCGCGCCGGCCGCGCGGTCGAACACGCCGAGGTGGTGCTGCTGCCCGGCCCCGAGGACGTCGCGATCTGGCGCTACTTCGCATCGCTGGCCTTCCCGCCGGAAGATCAGGTGCACGCGGTGCTGAGCCGGCTCTCGCCGGTCCAGCCGATGTCGACCCAGGCGCTGGAGCCACTCGTCGATCTCCGACGCACCCGGCTGGAGCTGATGCTCAAGGTCCTCGACGTGGACGGGGCGGTGCGCCGCACCCGTGGCGGCTGGCTCGCCACCGGTGAACCGTGGACCTACGACGAGGCACGGTTGCGGCGCGTCGCCGAGGCACGCGAGACAGAGCAGAAGACCATGCTTGAGTACGCGGTGACCACCGCCTGCCGGATGGAGTTCCTCCGTCGTTGCCTGGACGACCCGGAAGCGGTCCCGTGTGGCCGCTGCGACAACTGCGCGGAACCGCTGTTCGACAGTGAGGTGTCCGCCGGTTCGTTCGCGGCCGCCGAAGCGTTCCTCGGCCGTCCCGGTCTCGAAATCGCACCGAAGAAGATGTGGCCCACCGGGCTGGCCGCGGTCGGTGTCTCACTCAAAGGCCGGATCGCGCCCGCCGAGCAGATCGAACCGGGCCGGGCCGTCGGCCGTCTGTCCGATCTCGGCTGGGGCAACCGGCTGCGCGCCGCGGTCTCACCGGAGTCCGTGGACGGTCCGATCCCACCAGAGCTGGCCGATGCTGTTGTCGAGGTGCTCAAGGCCTGGGCCAGGGGAGATGACGCTTGGAAGCAGCGTCCCGCAGCCGTCGCAGCCGTCTATTCACAGCGTCATCCACAACTTATCCACAGCCTCACCGAGCGCATCGCCGCGGTCGGCAGGCTGCCGATGCTCGGCGTGGTCCAAGCCTCACCCACGCTCGATGGCGGCAGTCACCGAGGCAACAGCGCCCAGCGGGTCCGGGCCTTGCACGACGCTTTCGAGGTGCCACCGGCGATGGCCGCCGAGCTGCCGGACCTGTCCGGCCCGGTGTTACTGGTCGACGACCTGGTCGACTCCGGTTGGACGATGACACTGGCCGGCCGTGCCCTCCGACGAGCAGGCGCCCCCGGAGTCCTGCCCCTGGCACTTGCGGTGGCCGGCTGACCAACCTCAAGGCGTGGAGTGCCCGGTGGTGGCTGTCAGGACTTGCCGAGGATGGCGTTTCGGGTGGGGCGGCGGTCGATCTCCATGAAGCGGTGGGCCCCGGCCAGTTCGGTGAAACCGGAGCGGCGGTAGACGTCGTGGGCGTCCCGGGTGGCCAGGAGGAAACGCTGGATGCCGCGTTCGGAGAGGTCGGCCAGGATGGTGTCGATCACCCATTGGCCGAGGCCGTGGCCGCGGTGATCCTTGTCGACGAAGACGTCGCAGATCCAGGCGAAGGTGGCGCCATCGGTGACGGCCCGAGCGAACGCGACCTGCTCACCCGGACCGGCGACGGCGCCCTGACCAGGGACGGTGCCGGGGTCCGGGACGGTGGCCGGGTCCGAGGCGGTGCCCGCGTCTGACGCTGGGGTGTGGGCGGTAGCGGGTGTGGTTGGGGTGGCTTTGAAGACCGAGTAAGGGAGGGAGCCGTTGATGGAGCGGGCTACCAGGTCGTACGGGCGGCCGGCTGCCCAGTAGGACTCCTCGGCCAGCCAGCGGTGGACGCGGGTGAAGTCGACGCGTTTCGGGTCTGCGGACAGGACGTATCCGTCGCGTTCCAGATCTTCCACGGAGTGCTCCTTCGTCCTGGCTGAGTACCCGGCCGGTCGCATGGTGTCACAGAGGTTGATCGTCCCGTGTCGGTAGGCCGCCGTGTCACGGCATCCGGGACGTCACCCTCTGATGGGCAGGCCTTGCGAACAGGTAAGACAGGGCCGGTGCGGGACAGGCGGTGAGCAGGGAAAGCGGGGCCGATCCAGGTCGGCGATGGGTAGGGGAGCGGGGCACGGGAGGGCTGCCGGTGTCAGAGCAGTCGGGTTGTTGCGGTTGCCAGGCGCGTCAGTCAGGAGGTGGGGGCGCGCCGCCGTCTGGAGGGGTGCCGCTCACCGTCCAGGTGCGGATCGTGGCGGGTGACAGCAGGGACTCCAGGGTTGGTTCTGACGGCGGCTCCAACCACACCGTCGGCCCGCTGGTCGCCGACGGTGTGGCTGATGGCATTGCTGGGGGAGCGGATGGGTGAGGGCGCGGGCTCGGTGCCCAGGGCGACCCTCTGCAACACCGGACGCAGGTGCATGCCGGGGGATTCGGCCAGCAGGACGGCGTCGTAGTCGTCCTTCATCGCTGATACCCGGCTTACCCTCTGGTCGGTGGCGAGCCAGTACAGTTTCCACGCCAGCGACAACTCACGGCTCGGTGTCCACAAGCCCAGGGGCGGCCGGCCGCCGGAGCGGGGGACAGCCGTGCACACCGGAGGCTCGGGGAGGCGTTCGCCGAAGGACACGTCGATCTGCACGGTGCCGGGCTCGAAGTCCGGGGCACGCCACGGGACGCTGACCCGGACACGGCCGGTCTCACCGTCGAGGTCGTAGTCGGCGTAGTCGATGTCCGACGTGACGTTCATCTCCTCGGGGTCGAACACGATGCCTTCAGGAGAACCGGGTCCGCCTCGGCCCGGCCGACGTGATGGCAGCACTGGGTCACAAACCGCTCCTGCACGCCGTCGTCGCGGACCCGTCGCGCGTTGCGGGACAGGCGGGCGTCGTGCCGGCCGACGACCGCGCGTACCTGCTCGAGGTCGCTGCCGGCCGGCAGCAGCAGCTTCACGTGATGCTCGAAGTAGAGGTGGCCCGTGGCGGGCGTCTCCCGGCTGGACGCGGCGGCCTCCACTTTGAGCCGGGTGACGGTGAAGCCGGATTTCCACAGTTCAGCCGCGGTATGGCGGGCGACCTGCTCGGCTTCGGCAGCGGTGCCGCCGGTCAGTAGGCTGAGCATCGGCTGGTCGGCGGTGAGGCCCTGGTCGAGCAGGATACGGGTGTACTTCCACCCGCTCCCGGCGGCCCAGGACCGAAGCTTCTCGTCGTCCGCTTCGGCTGAAACCGTCAGATGTATTTCGAAGCCGCCCACGCCCCGCACGCTACCGCCGGGGATGACAGTTACGCTGACGAGTGGACGCAACCGGGCGGAAGGATTCTCATCATCGATGCCTGACGACGAGGAACCACGGTTCGGCCTCGCCCGGCCGGAGAGCGCCGGGAAACCGGCAGGTGACGGCTTTCGATTCGCCGCGATCGGCGCCCTGTTGATCGTCGTCCTCTTCGCGGGATACGGGCTCGGCCGGCTCAACGGCGGCACCACAGGCGAGGCAGGCGCGACCAGGCCGCAGGCCACCCCGAGCGCGTCCGCTTTTGACGAGAGTCAGCCCCATGTTCATGGGACCACCGCCCCGATCGGTACGACCGGCGGCGCCCCCGTCGGCGGCCTCTCCCTCAGCGGCGGCGGTCTCACCCTCACTCCGCTGACCACGGTCTTCGACGCGGGGAAAGCGCGGCGGCTTGAATTCACGATCAACGGGCCGGGTGGTGCGCCGGTCACCACGTTTGCCGTCGTACACGACAAGCTGTTGCATTTGATCGTTATTCGGCGTGACCTCACCGGCTTTCAGCATCTACATCCGGTGATGGCGCCCGACGGTACGTGGAGTGTCGATCTCACCCTGGGTGAGCCGGGCCTCTACCGGATGATCGCTGATTTCACTGCTCAGGTCGGTGGTGTCGAGACGGTCAGCAGCCTGGGCAGCGACCTGACGGTCGCGGGAGACTACGCGCCGGTCACCCTTCCCGATCCGGTCCGGGCCGCTACCACCGGCGACTTCCAGGTGGGGTACGAAGGAACGCCCGCCACCGAGTCCACCCAGCCACTGCTGATGACGGTGACCGACGGCTCCGGGAAACCCGCCGTGCTGGAGCCCTATCTGGGTGCGTTCGGTCACCTGGTCATGCTGCGCCAGAACGATCTCGGCTATGTCCACGTGCACCCGGAGACTCAGCTGGTCGACGGCAAGGTCAAGTTCTGGCTGGCCGCTCCGAGTCCGGGCACCTACCGGATGTTCCTCGACTTCCAGGTCGCCGGGAAGGTCTCCACGGCGGCCTGGACTGTCGTAGTCAGCTGAGCGCAACCCCAGTTGGAAGACTCAGAGTAGTTTCGCCAGCGCCGGTTCGACGCCCCACTGGCCGGTCAGCGAGGCATATTCGGCTTCCTGCTCGGCCGTGGGTGTGGCCTCGGTCCGCCGGGCCCGCAGCATCAGGTTGCGTGGCGTGTGTGCCGAGTCGATGAACTCGACGACGTCCACCCGGTAGCCGTGCAGTCGCAGCAGGGCGGCCCGAAGCGAATCGGTCAGCACGTCGGCGAATCGTTCGCGCAGGATCGCGTGACGGGTTACCTCCCCGTACGGCGAAGGGGTCGAACTGCCTTTGAGCTGCGCCGCGATGTCGTGATGGCAGCACGGAGCGGCCAGCACCCACCGGGCCCGCCAGCCCACCGCGCGAGCCAGCGCCTGATCGGTGGCGGTGTCACAGGCGTGCAGCGCGAGCACCAGGTCGGGCTCGATCGGCAGTTCGGCTTCCTCGATGGTTCCGGCTACGAACGTGACCTCGGCGGCGCAGCCCAGTTCGGCAGCGACCGCGCTGTTGCGTACCCGCTGATCCTCGCGGACGTCGACCCCGACGACCTGGACCTGAACGCCCCGCCCGGCCAGGTATCGATAGGCGGCGAAGGTGAGGTACGCGTTTCCGCAGCCCAGGTCGACGACACGCAGCGGAGTCGGAAGATCGTCGGGCAGCGTGGCGGCGAGCGCCCGGAGGAAGGCGTCGATCTGGCGGCGTTTGGCGGCCGTGCCGCCGATCACGGTGAAGAGCGGGTCACCCGGGTCGAGCAGCCACTGCTTGGCCCGGTCGTGAGTCTCGGGCACGGGCTGCCCGGCGACAGCCGCGCCCCGGTGCACCTGAGCGTCGCCCTTCTTGGTCACCCGTACCTGCACGGTGGCCGAGTCGGTCTCCACATGCCAGTTGCCGAACGGCTCGGCCAGCAGAGCGTCGACCGCCTCGGCGGCTTCGGTGCCCTCGACGTTCCGGGTGAACGGCCGGGCACCGTCGTCGGTGACGATCTGTAGCTTCCGCCCCTGCTTCAAGGTGACCGGGCGCACCTGGGCGCGAGTCACCGAGGGTGTATGCCCGCGGCGGCGGCCGGCCGCGACAGCCCGGGTGAGGCCGGGTGCGAGCAGAAGCTCACGCACCTCGGCGAGTACTGATTCGAGCGGTTCTGGCATGGGTCCCATTCTGCCCGCGGTGGGAGACGGTCCCATCAGCCCATGCGGCCGCATGGGCCAAGAGGGGCCCATGCGGCTTACGGACGATCAGGCGTCGGCGGTGGTGTCCTCAGCCGGTGCGGTGGCGGCGCGACGACGACGCCGACGAGGTGCGGCGGGCTCCTCAGCAACAGCCGGAGCAGCAGCAGCCGGAGCAGCAACAGCGTCATCCGAAGCGGCGGCAGCGACCGGAGCCTCAGCCGAAACGGCGGTAGCAGCCGCACCGGTGGTGGCGGCCGGAACCTCAGCCGAAACGGTGGCGGCGGACGGAGCAGCGGCTTCGGTGGCGGCGACTTCGGAGAAGGTCAGCGAAGTCGCGGGAGCGCGGCGCCGCCGAGTCCGGGCACGAGGCGCGGCCTCCTCGACAACCGAACCCTCCGAAGCCGGAGCGGAGACCGCCGGAGCGGAGACCGCCGGTGCAGAGGCTGCCGGAGCGGAAGCGGCCGAACCGGAGTCGGCCGGCGCAGCGTCGGTCGAAACTGAAGCGGCCGGAGCAACGGCGACCGGAGCCTCGGTGACGACCGGGCCGTCCGCGGGAGCCACAACGGACCCGGCGGATGCTTCCTCGTCGATCCGGCGACGGCGACGCTGCCGCTTGGGCCGCTCGGTCACCTCAGCCGATGCCGAACCCGAACCCGAACCCGATCCGGATGCCGAGCCCGGCCCGTATCCCGAGCCCGAACCGGAATCCGCAGCGGAACCCGAGGTGGACGGCGACGACGGCCCGGAGCTGCGCCCACGTGAGCGGCTGCTGTCGCCACGACCGCGAGGGCTACGGCTACCACCGCGACGCCCCACACCGCCGAGGTCTTCCTCGATCTCCGCGGACAGACCGGCCCGGCTGCGCGAGGCGGTCGGCAGGGTGCCCGAGATGCCGCTGGGGATGTCCAGGTCGGAGTAGAGCGCCGGACTCGTGTGGTAGGTCTCCGGCGGCTCCGGCATGCTGAGACTGAGCGACTTGTCGATCAGCACCCAGCGCGGCATGTCCTCCCAGTCGACGAAGGTCACCGCGACACCTGTCGCACCGGCCCGGCCGGTGCGGCCGATGCGGTGCGTGTAGGTTTCCGGGTCTTCCGGGCAGTCGTAGTTGATCACGTGGGTGACGCCGGACACGTCCAGGCCACGGGCCGCCACGTCGGTCGCCACCAGCACGTCGATCTTGCCGCTGCGGAACGCCCGCAGTGCCCTCTCACGCGCGCCCTGGCCCAGGTCACCGTGCACTGCGGCAACCGCGAAACCACGGAAGTCGAGGTCCTCGGCGACCCGGTCGGCGGCCCGCTTGGTGCGGGTGAAGATCATCGTGAGGCTGCGGTCCTTGGCCTGCAGGATGCGGGCCACCATCTCCACCTTGTTCAGCGGGTGGGTGCGGTAGACGACCTGCTTGGTCAGCGGCGACGCGGCGCTCTCGGTGGTGTGCCCGGCGTGGATCGTGACCGGGTTGTGCAGGAACCGGCGGGACAGGGCCACGATCGGGTCCGGCATGGTGGCCGAGAAGAGCATCGTCTGGCGCTTCGCGGGAAGCATCGCCAGGATCTTCTCGACGTCCTCCAGGAAGCCCAGGTCGAGCATCCGGTCGGCCTCGTCGAGCACCAGCGCCTTGACCGAGTTCAGCTTCAGGTGCTTCTGCTTGGCCAGGTCGAGCAGACGGCCGGGGGTGCCGACCAGGATCTCGACACCCTTTTTCAAGACCTCGACCTGCGGCTCGTACGCCACCCCGCCGTAGATCGGCAGCACTCGGACACCGCGGGTGCTGCCCGCGGCGGCCAGGTCACGGGCCACCTGGAGACCGAGCTCACGGGTGGGGACGACGATCAGGGCCTGCGCCTGGCCGTCGGCGCCCTCGGACGGGGCGGTGACGCGCTCCAGCAGGGGGAGGCCGAAACCGAGGGTCTTGCCGGTGCCGGTGGGCGCCTGGCCGATCAGGTCGGTGCCGCGCAGGGCGATCGGCAGCGCGTACTCCTGGATGGCGAACGCGTGGGTGATGCCGGCCGTGGCCAGCGCCTCGACGGTCTCGGCCCGAACGCCCAGCTCAGCAAAGGTGGGGCTGTCAGCGCGGACCGGGGCGCGGCTGGTTACGGGAACTAGAGCTTGCTCATTGTCGGTCATGAAGTTTTACGGGTGCCCTCTCGTGGTGCGCCCGTCGGATGTCGTGGGCGCGATCTCGTATAGGCGCGGGCCGCACGCTCGAAAGCGGGCCACACGCGGGCCGTCGACTTGACAGATCGACGACGACACAGGCCACTCTACCCGACCTGATAGCAGACGCACCCGAGAGAGAGTTACGGGAGGGCGCCCTGTGCCAGGGCATCCCTCCCGTCGCAGTAGTTCAGCGAGTGGTGAAGCCGAAGGGGCGGTGCGTCGCCTCCGCGATCTCCACGTAAGCCACCTTGGCGATCGGGATGATCACCTTGCGGCCCTTCTCGTCAGTGAGTGTCAGGACGCCGTCCTTGGCCAGAGCATCCGTCACGGCCTGCTCGACCTCCGCCGGGGTCTGAGCGCTCTCCAGCACAAGCTCGCGCGGCGACTGTTGCACGCCGATCTTGACCTCCACGGAGTCCCTCCCAAAAAAGATCTGTTACCCGATCGAAAGGCTATCCGATTTCCGGGGCCATTCCGGCGGTTGAACCGCCCTGGAGCGGGAAGCTGGCGATCCCACGCCAGATCAGTGCAGCTACAAGCGCTTCGGCTTCAGCTTTCGGCGTACGCCGACCGTTCGCCAGCCAGAACTGCGCGGCCTGCCCGGCGGCCCCGGCGAGGCCCGAGGCGAGCAGTTCGGCTTGATCGGCCCGGAGCCCGGTGTCCGAGATGATGGTGTCGGTCACCGCGGCGATGCAGCCCTGCTCGACCCGCTCGACCCGCTGGCGCACCTGGGGGTCGTTGCGCAGGTCCGACTCGAAGACGAGCCGGAAGGCCTCGCTCTCGTGGTCCATGAAGTCGAAGTACGCCCGGACGGCGCCCTTCACCCGGTCCTTGTTGTCCGGCGATGCCAGCATCGCCCCGCGCACCTTGGCGATTATCGCGTCGCAGTGCGTGTCCAACAGGGCCAGGTAGAGCTCGAGTTTGCCGGGGAAGTGCTGGTAGAGAACAGGCTTCGAGACACCTGCACGTTCCGCGATGTCGTCCATCGCCGCGGCGTGGTAGCCGTGGGCGACGAAGACTTGCTGCGCGGCGGCCAGCAACTGCTTACGGCGCGCCGAGCGGGGCAGGCGGGTAGGTCGTGCGGTCTGTGGCCCGCCGGACGCAGCGGTCATTTCTGTGAACCTCCAGGGGGTCTCGTGTCCCCGCGGTTTGTCGTCTCGGATTGCCCGGTTCGGCGCATGTCGCGGTCGTGCGGGCAATTGTCGCGACGCTGCAACTTATCGCCACTGCAACGACACGGTAGCCTCAGCGGGGGCGAGCGAGGAGCACGCGGTGGATGAATCAGGGCATTCCGGGGACACCGGAGCCTCAACGGGTGGCAACGGAGCCGACTCGCAAGACCGCACACGGGTGAACGGCTGGGCGAATAACGACAGCTCGTGGCCCAACACGGGAGCGGGGTTGGAGCAGGGAGTGGACACGCCTCCATGGCGGCGGCCAGCGGACGGGCGCACCTTCGGCCGGCAGCAGTTCCCGGCCGAGCGGCCGTTCGGGACAGCGCCGGCGTCCGGGGTTCCCGAGTCGACGCCGGGTTCGGCACCGAGTTCCGAGGTTCCCCCGTCCGGGTCCTCTGACGGGTGGCCTTCCGAACGGAACAGGCTCGCCGACATTCTCGGCCACCGCCGTCCGCCGGGTGTGCCGCCGCTGCCGCCGACCCCGAGCAGCGCCCCGCCGTACCCGTACGAGGGTGATCTGGACGACTCGTACCCCCAGCAGCGTGGCTCGGTGCCGATGCCCCGGCCCGACTGGCTTCCCGAGCAGCCCGCCGCCGAGCAGACGCCGGCCGCGCCGGTCTCGTCCGAGCCGATCCGGTCCCGGCACGCCCTGGTCACCGACACTCTGGCTCAGGGCCTGCCGCATTTCGACGGGCCGACAGGTGACGGTTCGGCGTACGATTCGCCGAGCTACCCGCGCAAGCCGACATTCCCCTCGCCGGGTCTGCCGGGTGCCGGCGACGTCGAGACCGACGCCGACGGCGAGCCGCGCGGGGTCCTGCCCCAGCGCGTTCCGGCCCAGCCGGACGTCCCGAGAGTTCCGGAGCCGCCCGCTGTGGAGCCGTCGGCCGAAGCACCGGCATTGGCGCGGATAGCGACGCACCTGCGTCGCGGTGACGTCGTGCCCGCCCAGGAGCGTCAAGAAGGTTTCGACGTCCAGGACATCCTGGCCGCGGTCCGTGAGGTCGACGGGGTCCGGGACGCGTCGCTGCGGGCCACCCCGGCCGGCGCGCACAGTCTCCGGCTCGACCTGTCCGACGGCGCCGACCCGGCCGAGGTGAGCCGCCAGGTGGCCCGCCTCCTGCAGGACCGGATGGGTCTCGACGCGGCCATGCCGGGCGACCCGCCCGCCGCGCTCCGGCCGGCCGGCGCCCCGGTCTCGTCACCGCGGACGCCGTTGCTGCCCAGCCAGCCCACCCGGCAGGCCCGGGCCTCGTTCCCGGTGGCGCCGGTGTCCAGCCCGGCCCGGCCGGTCTCCAGTCCGGTCCGCCCGATCTCCAGTCCGGCCGCGCCGGTGTCGAGCCCGGCGGCCCCGATGCCGATGGCACCGGTCTCCGCGGCACCGGCCCCGCCGATGCCGACGGCCTCGCCGATTCCGACTATTCCGACGGCCCTGATGGCTCCGGCTCCGGTGCCGGCGGCCACTCCGGTCAGCCCGGCGATCAGCACACCGGCCGCACTGGTCCCGGCGGACGCCTCCAAACCGCGCCCGCTGGACCCGGGTGACAACCCCGGCCCTCGGGTGATCATCGAGAACGTGCACGTCAACACGTTCGGTGCGGACGCCACCGTCGAGGTGCGGCTGCGCGCCGGCGGGCGGACCGCCTCGGGTGTGGCCACCGGCCCGGCGGTCGACGGCTACCTGCTTCGCCTCTGCGCGACGGCCACCGCGGGTGCGGTCGACGAGTTGCTCTCCACCTCCGGTCATCCGGACGGTCCGGCGCGCTGTTTCGTCGAGCACGCCGCCGCGGTGTCGTTCGGGCAGATGCAGGTCGCCGTGGTCGTGTTGCTGCTCTCGTGCGGCGGCGGCTGGGTCGAGCAGCTGGCCGGATCGGCTGTGGTGACCGGCGACGACCGGCACGCCATGGTCCGCGCCACCTTGGCCGCGGTCAACCGCCGCCTAGAGGCACTGCTGGCCTGATGAGGGGCCCGGCGAAAGGCCTGTTGAGAGGCCCGGCGAAAGGCCTGACCATAGGCCCGATGAACGGCCTGACCACAGGCCTGATGAGGGGCTGATGAGAGGCGCGATTCTTGCCGACGACAGCACGCTGTTGCCGGATGGTGAGGTTCCGCCACCGTGGCCCGCGCGCCGGGTCACGGTCGGTGGCGCGATGCTGCACGTCCGGGACACCCCGGGGCTGACTCCTGAGGCCCAGCCCGCCGTGTACGTACACGGGCTGGGTGGTTCCTCGCAGAATTTCACCGACTTGGCCGGGCTGCTCGCCGACCGGCTCGACGGCCAGGCGGTCGACCTGCCCGGGTTCGGTTACAGCGACCCGAGCCCGCGTTATTCGATCCCGTCCTTCGCGTCGACGCTGATCGACTACCTGGACCACTCCGGGCGGGGACCGGTCCACCTGATCGGCAACTCGCTCGGCGGGTCGATCTCGGTGCGGGTGGCGGCGCTCCGGCCCGACCTGGTCCGGACCCTCACGCTGATCTCGCCGGCGATGCCGTTCCTGGACCCGCGCCGGACCGCGCAGGGCCCGGTGCTGCCGCTGCTCGCGCTGCCCGGTGCCGAGCGCCTGATGGCCTGGGCACTCACCCGGGTGACCGCTGAGGAGATGGCCGAGCAGGTGCTGGCGGCGTGTTTCGGGGACACCACGAAGGTGCATCCGCAGCGTCGGGCCGAGGCGATGGCCGAGATCCAGCTCCGCTACACCGTCGCCCACTACCCGCGGGCCTATCTCGGCACCCTGCGGGGCCTGGTCGGCAGCTTCTTGCGGGCTTATCTGCCGGGTGACAACTCGCAGTGGCGCCTGGCCGCCCGGATCGAGGCGCCGACGCTTGTCATCGGGGGTCTCACCGACAAGCTGATCGACCCGCGGGTGCCGGCTCAGGTGGCCCGGATCGTCCCGGACGGCCGGTTGCTGATCCTGCCCGGGGTCGGCCACGTCGCTCAGATGGAGGTCCCCCGTCTGGTGGGCCGTGCCATCGTCGGCCTGCTGACCGAGGCCCATCAGTCCACCAGCGGGAACGTGTAACGAAACGCACCAAGATTGTCCCCGGCTGGGCACGGTGAGTGACATGTGGAAATCTCCGAAAGGTGATCTCCCGTGGTGACCGATGGCAGTGGACCTGGTTCGTGGTGCTGGCCGCGACCTTGCTGCTGCTCGCGACGATTGCCATCAGCAGCCGGTGGAGGGCTGAGCCGGTCCAGCCGGGCAGTCCGGCGGCGGCCGCCGAGCCTTTAGAAGAGCCGTCGGTAAGTGGGACGACCAGGCCGAGCGAACCGGCTGAACCGAGCGAACCGGCTGAGGAAACTCTGGCCGAGGGCGTTCTTCAGCTCGCCGGGAAAGTGCCGTCCAAGGGCTCCGGCGACTTCACGTTCTCCAGTGAGCGCGGGCCGGTGGCCGGGAGCAAGGGCACGCTCCGCCGTTTCAAGGTCGCCGTGGAGAAGGGCAGTGGCGAGGACGTCGCCGACTTCACCGAGCGGGTCCGGGCGGTGCTGGAGGACGAGCGCAGCTGGGCCGGCTCCGGAAAGTTCCGGTTGCAACTGGTTGCCGGGTCGGACAAGGCCGACTTCACGATCTACCTGGCGACGCGGGTCACGGCCGGGCGGATGTGCGAACGGGGCGGCACCGACATCCGGATCGGCGGGGTGCCGTTCACCTCGTGCCGGACCAGCGGCAAGGCGATCATCAACCTGGACCGCTGGCGGAAGTCGTCGACGCCCTACCTGGCCGCGAAGGCCGGGCTGGCCGAGTACCGGCAATATGTGATCAACCACGAGGTCGGGCACGAGCTGGGCCACCGGCACGAGGGCTGTCCCGAGGCGGGCGGCCCGGCCCCGGTGATGGTGCAGCAGACGCTGACGTTACGGGGCTGTACGCCGTACTCCTGGCCGCGCCGCAACGACAAGAACCTGGCCGGGCCGCGTCTCTGACAGGTACGGAAACGCGAAAGTCCTGTGACGGACGGTAAGTCGTGGCAGGCTTTCGCTTGCTATGGCAAACGCGACAAATGGCCCTGTTGACCCGGACGCCGGCAGTGAGCGGCGAGGCCGGGCCCGCGCCCGTACCGTGCCTGCGACGGCCACCGCGAAGTCTCCGGTGACCGCCTCCACCGACCCGGCCCGCAAGCCCGCCCGTAAACCGGCCGCCAAGAAGTCCACCGCCGGGGAGAACCTGGAACCGGACGCGGTCAAGAGCCCTTCAGCGCGAGCGGCGACCGAACGCGCCCCGGCCCGCAAGACCACCGTGACCAGGGCAGAGCCCCGCCCGGTGGGGGAGCGGGCGGCCCGTCGGCGCCCGGTGGCGAAGCCGCCGGAAGTAGCGGAGACGGCGCCGCCGGCGAGGGGACCGGAGATGACCCGCGGCATCCTGGAGCTGGCCGCCGAACGCCTGGCCGCGTCCCAGCCCCGCACGCCGGAGCTGGAGCCGCCCGCCCCGGCCCCCGGCGACCCGATGGCGGCTCCGGGAACCTCGGTGGGCCTCCGAGCCGCCGGTGGCCGCCGATCGAGTCGCTCCGGCGGAATGAGAGCACTGCCCGAGGCGCCCCGCCCGCCCGCGCCGGACAACGGCTGGCTGGGCGGCCCGGTCGAGCCAGAGCCCGCCCTCGAGGTCGACGAGAAGCCGGCCCGGAACGTGTACGCCGACGACATCCCGCTGGAGGACCGCTACCCGCGGACCCCGAACCGGCGCGGCCTGCCGCCGAGTCTGCGCCTGCCGGCCGAGCTGCCGGACAACCTGTGGCCGCCGAAGAACCTGCTGGACCGGAACCTCGCGGAGAACCCGCCCGTGACGCCCCGGGTCGAGTCGATCCCCGAACTGGCGGGCCGGCATCACGCCCCGGAGTTCGAGCCGGTCACCGAGGAGCGGATCTACGTGCCCGCGGCGTCCGAACCGGTGCCGGACGAGGAACCCGCCCCCGACTTCCTGCCGGCGGTGCTGTCCCAGCACGAGGTCGCGGAGCGCGAGGAGATCGATTACGTTCCCGCGCACTCCCGGCCGTCTCCGGCCCGGCACATGGTTCCGGAGTCGGTGACGACTCGCCAGGTTCGCCGTCGCAGGCGGGCGGTTCTGGTGGCGTACACCATGGTGGTCTTGACGGCTTTGGTCGTCGGTCATGAGGTGTGGACCGGTGGGCAGCCGATCGATTCGGTGCGGGACAAACCGGAGGTCGCCCAGCCGGCGGGCGAGATCGGTGTTCCGGCGGGCCCGACACCGGCTGTCACGATGACCGGGGCACCGCTGGAGGAGCCGACCAGCAAGAAAAAGGGCAAGAGCGGCGATTTCTCGTACGAACGGAGCCGTGGCCCGATGCTCGGCGAGAGTGGCCGTCTGTACCGTTTCCGGGTCGCGGTCGAGGAGGTCGTCGAGGACACGTCACCGGCCGGCTTCGCCGAGGTGATCGACGAGACTCTCGGTGACGACCGCAGCTGGGTGCACAGTGGTGAACTGCGGTTGCGCCGGGCCGCGAAAGCCGGCGACGACGTGGACTTCACCATCTACCTGGCGTCCGCGAAGACCTCGGAGAAGATGTGCGCGGCCGGTGGCCTGGACACCGACGGTTACACCTCGTGCCGGCTTCCCGGAAAGGTGATCATCAACGCCGCCCGGTGGGCCGGGGCGGTGCCGGAGTTCGGGGACCGGCTGACGACCTACCGCCGTTACACGATCAATCATGAGGTCGGGCACGAGCTGGGGCACGGTCACGAGGCGTGTCCGGGTAAGGGCGAACCGGCGCCGGTGATGCAGCAGCAGACGTTCGGTCTGAAGGGGTGCACCGCGAACGCGTGGCCGTACCTGGACGGCGACCGTTATCAGGGTAAGCCGATCGCCTGAGTTATTCCGTCATCCCGCATGTCGGGCCGGTGGCCAACGTCATGGGTGCGAGCCCGCGAATCGAGCAACAATGGGCGGCGATCCTTACCATCAACCCGGGGAGTGAATGTGGGTCTGCCTCCGCTCGTCGAGCCGGCAGCTGAGCTGAGCGTCGACGAGATCCGCCGCTACTCGCGTCACCTGATCATCCCCGACGTCGGGATGGACGGGCAGAAGCGTCTGAAGAACGCCAAGGTCCTCGCGGTCGGCGCGGGCGGTCTCGGTTCGCCGGCGCTGCTCTACCTGGCCGCGGCCGGGGTGGGCACGCTCGGCATCATCGACTTCGACACGGTCGACGAGTCCAACCTGCAGCGTCAGGTCATCCACGGTGTCTCCGACGTCGGCACACCCAAGGCGGAGTCGGCGGCCCGCAGCATCGCCGAGATCAACCCGCTGGTGAACGTGGTCATCCACAACACCGCGCTGGACCGCGACAACGTCAAAGAGATCTTCAGCCAGTACGACCTGATCGTCGACGGCACCGACAACTTCGCCACGCGGTACATGGTCAACGACGCCGCCGTGCTGCTCGGCAAGCCGTACGTCTGGGGATCCATCTACCGTTTCGACGGCCAGGCCTCGGTCTTCTGGGAGGAGCACGGTCCCTGCTACCGCTGCCTCTACCCGGAGCCGCCGCCGCCCGGCATGGTCCCGAGCTGCGCCGAGGGTGGCGTGCTCGGTGTGCTCTGTGCGTCGATCGGCTCGATCCAGGTCAACGAGGCGATCAAGCTGATCACCGGCATCGGTGAGCCGCTGGTCGGTCGGCTGATGGTCTACGACGCCCTGGAGATGGAGTACCGCAAGATCAAGGTCCGCAAGGACCCGGACTGCGCGCTCTGCGGCGACAACCCGACCGTCACCGACCTGCTCGAGGACTACGAGGACTTCTGCGGCGCGGTCTCCGAGGAGGCGCAGGAGGCGATCACCGGTTCCACGATCACCGCCCGCGAGCTGAAGGACTGGCAGGACAGCGGCAAGGACATCTTCCTGGCCGACGTCCGCGAGCCGGCCGAGTGGGAGATCAACCGGATCCCCGGCGCGGTCCTGATCCCCAAGGGCGAGATCCTGTCCGGTGCCGCGCTCGCGCAGTTCCCGCAGGACAAGCAGATCGTCCTGCACTGCAAGTCGGGCGTGCGCTCGGCGGAGGCGCTCGCGGCACTCAAGGCGGCCGGTTTCAAGGACGCCGTGCACGTCCAGGGCGGCATCGTCTCCTGGGTCAGCACGGTCGACCCGTCCCTCCCGTCGTACTGATCGTTTTCACCCCGGGGGGTCACCAACGGGTGACTCCCCGAAGTGGAGGGGCCTGCGTTCCATAGGTTCGGCCGGTACGGTCGTCATCGTGATCGATATAGACGCCGCGATCGGATATGTGGTCGCCCATGGTGACCCCGTCGAGCGGGCGCGGTTGTCCCATATCAGGACCGGTCAGCCGCCTCTGCCGGAAATCGTGGACCGGATCGCCGCCGGGCAGTTGCCCGAGGGCGGCTGGCCCGCCTCCGCCGACGACGGTGCGATCCCCTCGATCGACGCCACCTGCTTCCGCCTGGCCGAGCTGGACGACATCGGCGTCCTCAACAGCCCGATCGGCGAGCGGGCCCTGCAGTGGCTGGCCTCGGCCCAGCGCGGCGACGGCACCTGGCAGGAGCACGAGTCGCTGGCCGGGCAGGCGCCACCGTGGGCGCTGCCCGGCGACCCGGAGGCGACCCTGTACCTGACGTCGCTGGCCGGCTTCTGGCTCACCGCCGTCGCGGTCGCGACCGACCCTTTTCAAACCCGTTCGCCGTACGACGAGGTAGCGCGCTCGTCCGCGACGTGGGTGGCCGCCCAGCTCCGGCCGGACGGCAGCTGGCCGTCGTTCCTGGCCACCGGCTGGCACGCCGCCGGGCTCCTGCATCAGCAGCAGTTCTTCTACGAGTCGGCCCGGGTCCAGCAGGTGCTCGGCAGCCGCCTGCCGGACATGTCCCCGGCCGATGTGGCGGCGATGACGGTGGCGCTGCGCCGGGTCAACCTGGGTGACGACTGGCTGTTGCAGAGCGCCTGGAAGCGGCTGGGTGAGGCACAACGTGTCGACGGCGGCTGGGACAGCAACGAAGGCCCGCTCTTCGACGTCAACGCGACGCTGACGGCGCTGCGGGCCTGCCGTTGATTTCTCGCTTCTAGCGAGTGTGACCGTTTCCGGTCACCACGTATTTCGTGGAGGTCAGCTCCGGCAGGCCCATCGGACCGCGGGCGTGCAGTTTCTGGGTGCTGATGCCGATCTCCGCGCCGAAACCGAACTCGCCGCCGTCGGTGAACCGGGTCGACGCGTTGACCATCACTGCCGCCGCATCCACGCCGGCCACGAAACGCCTGGTCGCGGTGGTCGACTCGCTGACGATGGCCTCGGTGTGGCCGGTGCCCCACTGCCGGATGTGGTCGAGGGCGTCGTCCAGGGAGTCGACGACGGCCACCGCGATGTCCGGGGACAGGTATTCCGTACCCCAGTCGTCGTCAGTGGCGGCGACCACCGCATCGCTGAAACCCGCCACGCGGGCGTCGCCGTGCACGGTGACGCCGCGGCTCTGCAACTCCTCCAGGACCAGCGGCAGGAACGTGTCCGCGATAGCCGCGTGTACCAGCAGCGACTCTGCGGTGTTGCAGGTGGAGTACCGCTGTGTCTTCGAGTTGACCGTGACGGCCAGAGCCTTCTCCAGGTCGGCGGCCGAGTCCACATAGACGTGGCAGTTGCCCACCCCGGTCTCGATCACCGGCACCGTCGACTCCTCGACCACCGTCTTGATCAGCGAGGCGCCACCGCGCGGGATCAGCACGTCGACCAGGCCCCGGGCCCGCATCAGCTCCTTCACCGAGTCGCGGGTGGTGGCGTCGAGCAACTGGACCGTGTTGACCGGCAGACCCGCGTCGGCGACCGCCTTGCGCAGCACCGCGACGATCGCCGCGTTCGACGCGAACGCCGAACCGGAGCCGCGCAGCAGCGCCGCGTTGCCGCTCTTGAGGCAGATGCCGGCGGCGTCGGCGGTCACGTTCGGCCGGCCCTCGTAGATCATGCCGACGACCCCGAACGGCACCCGGATCTGCCGCAGCTCCAGCCCGTTGGCCAGCGTCGACCCGCGCACCACGTCACCGATCGGGTCGGGCAGGACGGCGAGCTGCCGCAGACCGTCGGCCATCGCGGCGACCCGCTCCGGGGTGAGCGTCAGCCGGTCGATCATCGCCTCGGAGAGGCCGTTGGCTCGGGCGTTCGTGATGTCCACCCCGTTGGCGTGGACGATGTCGTCGGTCCGCTCGACCAGCCGGTCGGCCATCAGCAGCAGGGCCGCGTCCTTCTCGGCGCGGGTGGCCCGGGCCAGATCGATGGCGGCGACCCGCGCCGCGGCGGCCTGTTCCAGCACGCTCATTACTAGCCTTTCTTCTTAGAGAAGAACCAGGTCGTCTCTTCTTAGAGAAGAACCAGGTCGTCGCGGTGGACGACCTCTCGTTCATATCCCGGCCCCAGCTCCGCGGCCAACTCCGGTGTGGACCGTCCCAGCAGTGCCGGAAGTTCCACCGCGTCGTAGTTGACCAGTCCCCGGGCGACCGGTGTCCCGGACTCGGCGTCCACCAGGTCCACCGGATCCCCGGCTGCGAACGACCCGTCCACCGCGGTGATCCCGGCCGGCAGCAACGACTTGCGCCGGGCCACCACCGCCGCGACGGCCCCCGCGTCCAGGTGCAGGCGCCCGCGCGGAGACGTGGCGTGGGCCAGCCAGAACAGCCGGGCCGCCGGTCGTTTCGCGGCCGCCTCGAACAGCGTTCCGACCTCCTCGCCGCCGAGCGCCTCGGCGGCCAGCGGCGCCGCGGTCAGCACCACCGGGATGCCGAAACCGGTGGCGATCCGGGCCGCCTCGACCTTGGTGACCATGCCACCGGTGCCGACTCCGGCCTTACCGGCCGATCCGACCGTCACCCCATCGAGGTCCCGGTCGTCGCGGACCAGCGGAATCCGCACCGACGACGGGTCGGCCGGATTGCCGGTGTAGAGCGCGTCCACGTCGGAGAGCAGCACCAGCAGATCAGCGTCGGCCAGCGCGGCCACCAGCGCGGCCAGCCGGTCGTTGTCGCCGAACCGGATCTCCTCGGTGGCCACCGTGTCGTTCTCGTTCACGATCGGAAGCGCGCCCAGATCGAGCAGTTTGCGCAGCGTGCGATAGGCGTTGCGATAGTGCACGCGCCGGGTCACGTCGTCGACGGTCAGCAGCACCTGCCCGACGGTGATGCCGTGCCGGGCGAAACCGGCGATGTACCGCCCGATCAGGAGACCCTGGCCCACCGAAGCGGCGGCCTGCTGGGTGGCCAGGTCGCGCGGCCGGCGCCGCAGATGCAACGGGGCCAGCCCGGCGGCGATCGCGCCGCTGGAGACCAGCACCACCTCACGCCCGTCGGCTGCCAGTTTGCCCAGCACGTCGATCAGGGCATCGACCCGTTGCTCGTCGATGCCGCCCGTCGCGGTGGTCAGTGAGGACGAGCCCACCTTCACCACGATCCGTCGCGCACCGGTCACCAGTTCCCGCACCCGGCCCATTGTGCTCGGCAGGCGGGTGTCGATCGTTGTCAGATCCCATATCGTGGCGGGTGATGACACCGCAGGAGTACGTCGAAGAGGTCCTCAGCCTCGTGGAGCGCATTCCCGAGGGCCGGGTGATGTCGTACGGCGCGATCGCCGACGCCCTCGCCGACCGCTCGGGCCGCAACTCACCACGACAGGTCGGCCGGATCATGTCGCTGCACGGCGGTGCGGTCCCGTGGCATCGGGTGTGCAGCGGCGGCGGCCGGCTTCCCCCAGGTCACGAGGCGCGGGCCAAGGCCCTGCTGGTGGCCGAGGGCGTGCCGATGCGCGGCGACCGGGTCCTGATCGCCGACGCCTCCTGGATGCCGTGATGCGACAGGGATCACCGAGCCGGACAGCGTGGAGTGCCGCGCGCTACCGGGCCGCCCATCAGCTCCTGGAGGGCGGGTCGATCTTCAAAGACGATTTGGCGGTACGCCTGTCAGGTGAACCCGAAGCCGCCCTCCTCGCCGACGAACCGCGCCGGGGCATGCGTCTGTTCATCGCGGCCCGGCATCGGTTCGCCGAGGACGCGCTGGCCGCCGCTGTGTCCCGGGGAGTCCGGCAGGTGGTGGTGCTCGGGGCGGGGCTGGACACGTTCGCCTACCGCAACCCGTACCCGAACCTGTCGGTCGTCGAAGTCGATCATCCGGACACGCAGGAGTGGAAGCGGGAACGGCTCGCGTCGGCTGGCATCGTCGTCCCGCCGAACGTGCGCTACCTGGGCGTCGACTTCGAGACCTTGTCCCTTCCCCGGTGGGATCAGCCGACGTTCTTCCTCTGGCTGGGTGTGGTGCCCTACCTGACCGTCGCTGCCTTCACCTCGACGATGTCGTCGACCGTCGGGCACGAGGTCGTCTTCGACTACGCCCAGTCACCCGATCGGACGACCGGTGATCGCCGGGCCGCTCTGGAGGCGCGCACTGACCGGGTGGCCAAGCTCGGCGAGCCGTGGCTCAGCTATTTCGAGCCCGACGAGATCGACTCCCGGTTGCGAGGGCTCGGATTCGCCGAGATCGAGGACCTGGGGCCGTCAGCGCTGGCCGCACGCTACTTCGGCCGCACCGACGTGCCGCCCTCAACCCCCGGAGGCCACTTACTGCACGCCCGTTAGGCCCGCCGTCGCGGCCGCGTTGCGCATCTGGAACTCGAAGAAACCTCGCCGGTCGTCCTCGACCGAGTTCTTGAGTTGCCCGAACAGCTCGTAACTGATCGCGCCGCAGATCTGGAAGTAGGCGGCGATGGTCTCGGCGATGACCCGGGTCGGCATGCCGGGGGAGTACTGCGCCGCGATCGGTGCGAGCTCCTGCGCGAACCGGCCGGCCAGAGGCTCGCGCGCCGGGATCTCGCCGGCCTCGTACGCCCCGGTCAAAATCGCCCCCAGCAGCAGCAACACGCGGGTGGCCGGGGTGATGGTGTCGGCTGGGGCCTGGTAACCCGGGACCGGGCTGCCGTAGATCAGCGCCCACTCGTGCGGGTTGGCCAATGCCCAGTCGCGGACCGCGTGCCCGGCCGCCAGCCACTTCTCCAACGGTGCCGTCTGTGCCGCCGCGGCCTGTTCGGCCGCCTCACCCACCGTGTTGTACGCGTCGATGATCAGCGCGGTGAGCAGTTCGTCCCGGCTGGCGAAGTACCGGTAGACCGCGGACGAGGCCATCTCCAGATCCCGTGCGACCGCCCGCAACGACAGGTTCGCCCCATCGGTTGCCAGGTGCCGCCGGGCCACCGTCTTGATCTCCTCGGTCATCTCGGCCCGCACCCGGGCTCGCAGCGTTCGTGGTGTTTTCGCTGGTGATCGCTCGCTCATGAGGCCAGTGTGCCATAACGAGAGCACTGCTCTTGCTTTCGGATGAAGGCTGTGCGATCGTTGTTCTCAACAGAGAGCAGTGCTCACAAAGGAGATCGCAATGCAGGTAATCATCGGTTTCGGTCCCATCGGCTCCACCGTCGCCCGTCTTCTCGCCCAGCGCGGCGAAAACGTCCGGATGGTGACCCGCAGCGGCGGCGGCCCCTCACACGAGCTGATCGAGCGGGTCGCGGCCGACGCGTCCGACGTGCGCCGCCTCACTGAGCTGTCCGAAGGCGCCGAGGTCATCTACAACTGCGCCAACCCGAAATACACCGAGTGGGCCGAGAAGTGGTTCCCGATGAACAACGCGATGATCGCCGCGGCCAAGGCGTCCGGCGCGGTCTACGCCATCACCGGCAACCTCTACGGTTACGGCCCTCAGCCCGGCGGCCTCATGACCGAGGACTCCCCGCTGGCCGCCACCGGCCGTAAGGGCCGCATTCGCAACCAGATGTGGCAGGACGCCCTGGACAGTGGCGTGCGCACGTTCGAGGCCCGAGCCTCCGACTACGTGGGTGCCGGCGCGGTCGGCGTCTTCTCCAGCGTGCTGCTGCCCGCGATCCGCGCCGGCCGCGCCGCCTGGGCGCCCGGCGACGTCGACGCCCCGCACACCTTCACCTACACCGGCGACATGGCCCGCACCCTGGTCGAACTGGCCCGCGACGACCGAGCCTGGGGCCGAGCCTGGCACGTCCCGTCACCGAAGCCGATCAGCATCCGCGAGCTGGCCCACCGCTACTGCGACCTGACCGGCCAGCCCCACCTGAAGATCCACAAGCTGCCCCGCTTCGTGATGCACACCGCCGGCGTCGCCGTTCCGATGGCCCGCGAGATGGCCGAAATGGACTACCAGTTCTACGCCCCGTTCATCCTCGACTCGTCCCTGACCGAGCGCACCTTCGGCCTCACCCCCACCGACGTCGAGATCCCGCTCCGCGAAACCGCCACCGAAGCCGACACCACCGCCGCCCGAACCATGTGACCCCACCAGACAGCCACCCCACCGCTCAAGCACCGTCTTTGCGTCCCGCGGCCGTCGCCAAGCGATCATCCCGTCACTCACGCCCCGTCTCACAGCGCGTGAGTGACCTCAGACGAGCAGTCCGACACCGCCACGCCGAGGGTCGCCGGCCGCACCGGCCCGGCCCACGGCGGTGACCCCGCCGAAGTAGTGGTTGATCTCCGGCCACTCGACGATCTGCCAGCCGGCACTCGCCAGAGCCTCCAGCTCACCGGGCGGGCAGCCGGCTTCGGCATGCACGGTGTCCTCGACCGCGTGAAAGCGCGGCCGGGCGATCGCTTCGGGAACGCTCAACTCGTCGACCAGGACCCCGAGCAGCGTGTCGACAAGCGCGGTCCGAATCCGGGAGGCCCCTGCCGAACCGGCCGCGACGACCAATCCACCGTCCGGATCGGTGACCACGAGCGGGCACATGTACGACGACATCCGCTGCCCCGGCACCAGTTCACCGGTCAGCAGCTCACCCTCACCGAGCATCGAGTTCAAGTTGATGCCGAGCCCCGGCAGCCACACCCCGGCGCCCAGCCCGAGCGTCGTAGTGATCACGCAGGCGTTGCCCTCGCCGTCCACGACCGAGACGTTCGTGGTGTCGCCGAGCCGCTGCTTACCCCGGTTGACCAGCGCGTCCGCCACTCCCGGCGCACGATGCGGGCGGGACAGGTCGGCGGGCAGCGCACCGATCGTGTCGACGGTCCGGTTCAGATCATGCCGGGCGTGCACCCGGTAACCGGCCAACCTCGCGTGATCCACCGGAACCGATTCGACCCGATAGGCCGCCAGATCAGCCGGCCCGATCGACCCGCCCGCCTCCCGAACCGTGTCGACGAGCACTTTCGCGTACTCCCCGGTGTAGAAGACCTCCGGCCCGTCACTGGCCAGCACGTCCATCGCCGTCGCCAGCCCGGGGTGGAAGAGCAACTCGTCGCCCTGCAGCAGCCGCCCACCCGGCTGGTAGTGGGCCGCCCCCTCGCCGTAGGCCAGCGCCAGCGCGCACGATTCCAGGGTGCGAGCGTGCGCCGGTGGCAGCAGCACCCCGGTCCGGGCCAGCCCAGCCGCCGGCGCCACCACCTCCGGCCAGGCCAGCTTGCCCCAGCGGCGATGCACCTCGCCGAGCCCGGCCGGCACTCCCGGCACGGCCACACTGGCTCCGCCGATCGAGTAGATCTGTGGCAGCCCGCCGAAGAACACGTCCACTGACATCATGTCCGCCGCGCTGCGATCGCCGTCGAGCCCCGGCACCGACACGAAGAAGTCGAGACAGGTGACCTCGCCGGTGCTCGCCTCGAAGTAGGTGGCGAATCCGCCCCCGCCTAGTCCGGTGTAGACGGTCTCGGCGACGCAACTGGCCAGCACGGCGGCCACCGCGGCGTCGGCTGCGGTACCTCCGGCCTGCAGAACGCGCATCCCGGTCCGGGCGGTCGCCGGGTGACTGGCGGCGACGCCGGCAGCAACGCTTTTCATAGCGGCGAGCGTAGGCGGCGCAGGCCGATCTTGGTTACGATGCGCTTCGATGACGACCTCCGGTCCCTCTCCCGTGGTCCCTCCGTCGGGTGTTCTTCCCCGCAGTGTTTTGGCTGGATATGCCCTCGGCTCGTTGGTCACCGGAGCTTTCGGTACGGTGCCCGGTTTGCTTCTTCTGCCTTATCTGACCGTCTTCCTGAGCTTGCTCCAGCGCCCCATGACGAGGGGTACGGCCGACCGCCGGTAATGTGATGGTCATGCATTTCCTCTGTGCGTAGGAGCGCGGCACCACGCCCGCCTCCCTGTCGCTCCACGGCGCTACATCTCAGCGCTGTGTCTTTCGAGGAAAAGTCATGCCCTCATACGCCGCTGTGCTGCGTACCCCTCATGCTGTCCGCACGTTCGGATCCGCCCTGCTCGGGCGGCTCTCCTACGGCATCGTCTATCTGGCTCTGATGCTCGCCGTGATCCGGGCCACCGGCTCGTACAGCGTGGCCGGTGTCTTCGTCGCCCTTTTCGGCTTGACCAGCGGGGTTCTGTCGCCCGTGCGGGCCCGGATCATCGACCGGCACGGCCCGAGCCGGGCGCTGCCACCGATGGCCGCCGTCTACGCCTCAGCACTGACCGCCCTTGCCGTCGCGACCTGGCACCCCGGCACCACCCCGGACCTTCTGCTGTACGGGTTGTCGGCCGTCGCGGGTTCGTCGACCCCACCGCTCGGCCCGATCATGCGTTCACTCTGGAGCGATCTGCTTCCCGAGCCGGCCCTGCGACAACGGGCCTTCTCCCTGGACACGGTCGCCGAGGAGGTGTTGTACATCGTCGGCCCGCTGCTAGCGGGCGCGGTGGCCGCCCTCACGAACCCGGCACTGGGCGTGGTGCTCAGCGCCATCCTCATCCTGACCGGAAGCCTGCTGCTCGCCATGTCACCACCTGCACGCCCCCGACCAGCCGCTGACATCCCGGCCCGCGCCCCGGCCCCGGCGGTGAGCACCGGGGCGTCCGCCCGGACGAGTGGCTTTCGGGTCGTCGCGCATCTGTATCGGCCGATTCTGATCTCCGCGTCGGCTGGCATGTGTCTCGGTGCGCTCAGCCTGCTCGTGGTCGCCGCCGCTCGGAATGCGAACCATCTGGCCGCCGTCGCGTGGATCGAGGCGGCCCTCGCGGTCGGCAGTGTCGCCGGTGGCCTGGCCTACGGCGCCGTCACGTGGCGGATGCCCGGCAGCCGCCGGTTGCCGCTGCTCGCCGCCGGGCTCGGGACGTCGTTCGCGGTCGCCGGCCTGTCGGCGAACCTCTACGTGCTGGCCGCGCTGGTCGGCGTGATCGGTTTGTTCGTCTCCCCGTCGTTGACGACGGCCTACCTGCTGGCCGACGAGACCGCCACACCCGAGACCCGCACCCAGGCCGGCGCCTGGGTGAACACCGCTTTCAACCTGGCCAACTCGGCGGGCACCGCCCTGATCGGCCTGCTGTTGGCCGGCCTGTCGCTGCCGGTGTGCTTCGCGATAGCCGCCACCCCACCACTGCTCGCAGCCTTGTCCACGTCCGTCCGCAGACCGAGCCGCCGAGCCGCATCACTCGACGCAATGACGTAATGGCTACGGCAGCCATCTGGTGACCGATGCCGACCGGGACCTCCTGGTCGGCATCGTGGCTCGGACGCCGATGACGCTGAGTCAGCCGTACCCGGATGCGTTAGGTTGACCGGATGGCCGGTCTGCCAGGAGTACTCGGGGAACCCATCCGGTTCGTGTTGAACTGGGGGCGGCGCTATTCGCTCTGGGTGTTCAATTTCGGTCTGGCGTGTTGCGCCATCGAATTCATCGCGTCGAGCATGGCGCGCCACGACTTCATGCGCCTCGGGGTGATCCCGTTCGCGCACGGGCCGCGCCAGGCGGACCTGATGGTCGTCTCGGGCACGGTCACCGACAAGATGGCTCCGGCGATCAAGCGGCTGTACGACCAGATGCCGGAGCCGAAGTATGTGATCTCCTTCGGCTCCTGCTCGAACTGCGGCGGGCCGTACTGGGATTCCTATTCGGTCACCAAGGGCGTCGACCAGATCATTCCGGTGGACGTCTACGTGCCGGGTTGCCCGCCCCGCCCGGAGGCGCTGCTGCACGGCATCCTGAAGCTTCAGGAGAAGATCGCCGCCGAGCAGTCCGGGCTGGGCGGAGTGCACCGGCCGGACCCGCTGGCCCTGGCCGCGCCGCTGGTCAAAAAGCCATAAGCCCCTGGTCGAAGAGCCATAGACCGCTGGTAGAAGAGCCATGAACCGCCGATCAAGCGGCCTGAGCGAGGATTTCCCGAGCGCCTTGCCGCAGTAGCGAGGCGGCGACCGAGGTGCCGAGCACGACCGGGTCGGCGGCCCACTCGTGCGCGTCCAGCACCGTCTTGCCGTCCAGGCTGATCACCCGGGCGCGCAGGCTGATCCGACCGTCCGGTTCGGTGCGCGCGTAACCACCGATGGGTGACGAGCAGCTGCCTTGCAGGATGTGCAGCATGGTGCGTTCGGCTTCGGTCTCCTGAGCGGTGCGCCGGTCGTTGAGGACGTCCGCGAGTTCGAGCGCGGCCGTGTCGTCTTTGCGGCATTGCAGGACCAGCGTCCCGGAACCGACGGCGGGCACGAACGTGTCGACGTCGATCGGATGGGTGATCCGGGCGGGCAGGTCGATGCGGTGCAGGCCGGCGACGGCGAGCAGGAGCACGTCGTACTCTCCGGCGTCGAGTTTGGCCAGCCGGGAGTTGGCGTTGCCACGGATCGGCACCGGGACGAGGTGCGGCCAGTGCAGGTTGAGCTGGGCGATGCGCCGGACGGCGGAGGTGCCGACCCGGGTCCCGGGCGGAAGCTGAGAGATCAGGCGCCCGGACGGGTCGACGAGGCAGTCGCGCACGTCGTCGCGGGTCAGGTAGCCGGCGAACACGGTGCCGGCGGGTGCGGGCCGGTCACCGGGCACGTCTTTGACGCAGTGCACGGCCAGGTCGGCGCGCCCGTCGAGGATCGCCTGGTCGACCTCTTTGGTGAACGCGCCCTTCCCGCCGAGCTCGGACAGCGCCCCCTGCCATCGGTCGCCGCTGGTGGAGAGCGGCACGACTTCGACGGTGAGCTCGGGCCGCAGCGTGGCGAGCATCCGGCGGACCCTCTCGACCTGGGCGAGTGCCATGGGGGAGGACCGGGTGCCGATGCGCACCAGACGGGAAGCGGACATAGCGGAAAGCGTAGCCGGAGGGTCGACGAGGCTGAGTAGCGTGGCCGACATGAGGGCTGAGTTCATCACCGAGGTTCTGACGCGCGAGTTCGGCCAGCTCATGGCGTTGGACCCGGCCGCGTTCCGTCGCAAGTTCCGGAAGATGGCGGCGTCGCCGTTCGCGTTCTACCGGGGCAGCGCCTCGCTTTTCTACGCCGATTTGAGAGGCGATTTCCGAGATGACAGTTTTCTCGACGAGCGGACCAGCCGCGTCTGGATTCACGGTGACCTGCACGCCGAGAATTTCGGCACCTACATGAACTCGTCCGGGCACCTCGTCTTCAACGTCAACGACTTCGACGAGGCGTACGTGGGCCCGTTCAGCTGGGACCTGAAGCGGTTCGCGGCGAGCGTCGCTCTGATCGGTTACTCGAAGGCGCTCTCGGATGACCACATCACCGCGCTGGTCAGCGAGTTCGCCAAGTCGTACCTGACCGAGCTGCGGGCCATCGCGCACGGCGGCGACGACGCGATCGGCTCGATCACCCTGGCGAACGCCGCCGGTGTGCTGCGCCGGGTGCTCCAGGAGGCCCGCCTCAACACCCGGGTCGACCTGCTCGACAGCCAGACCACGATCGACGACTTCGAACGCCGCTTCTCCCTCGGTGACGGCGTCTACGACGTCGACGAGCCGACGGCCGAGACGGTGAAGCAGGCGTTCACCCGCTACCTGGGCACGCTGCCCGAATCGACGCGGCCGGTGTCGACGCACATCAAGGACATCAAGCTGCGCAAGGGCGTGGGCATCGGTTCAGCCGGGCTGCCGTCGTACAACCTGCTTCTCGAAGGCCACACCGAGGCCCTGGAGAACGACGTGATCATCTACATGAAGCAGGCCCAGGTGCCGGCCGTGGCCCGATGGATCGACGACGACCGGGTCAAGGGCTACTTCCAACACCAGGGCCACCGTACGGCGGAGTCGCAGCGTGCCCTGCAGGCGCACGCCGACCCGTGGCTGGGTTTCACCGAGCTGGACGGGGTGGGCCAGCTGGTGGCGGAGGTGTCGCCGTACGCCGCCGATCTCGACTGGTCCGACGTGAACGAGCCGGAGGAACTGGCTGGAGTGATCGCCGACCTGGGCCGGGCGGTGGCCCGCATGCACTCGGTCGCCGACGACGAGTCGAGCCACGACCTGGTCGACTTCTCCACCGAGGAGGCGATCGTCGCGGTCGTCGACAAGGACGAGGCGGGTTTCGTACGGCACCTGGTCGAGTTCGCACACAAGTACGGTGACCAGGCCCGCGAGGACCACCAGGACTTCGTCGACGTCTTCCGCAACGGCCGCCTCCCCGGCCTGTGACGGCCTCATGAAGGGATGAGGGCCCAGCTGAGCAGGCCGTCCGCGCCGTCGGCCCGGATGCTGACACTCGTCATCATGTCGACCGGGATCCCCGGAGTCTCGGTCTGAGGTCCAGCCGGCGAGGCGCAGACCGTGTCGACCGTGACGATGTCTTTCCCGCCGCTTCTCACCGCCAGGGTGGCGATGCCGGTCCCGGTGCATTTGGTCAGGAGCAGGTAGCGGCCCTCCTCCCGGGAGGGCGCCATACCGGCCTGCGGCCTACCTCGTCCGAGCCGTGCGGTCCCCTCGGTCTCGGGCTCGCGTCCGTCCAGCTTGAGTCTGCGATCCGGGTTATAACTGTCGGTGGGTTCCGGTTCGCCGCTGAGCGGCGCACCGGTCGCGCTGGTCACCTGGTAGGCGAAGCCGCCGTTGCCGCTGGAGTCCATGGCGTCGGCGAGCCGCATCCGGTGGATGGTCGACGACGCGACCATGGTGAAGGTGGTGCTCGCCGGAACGGGCTGGTCGGAGCATTCCACCGGCACCTGGGCGATCTTCTTCCACTCCACCTTCGGGTCGTGGGCGTCGACGGTCAGCGTGAAGTGCCCGCTCCCGGCACAGGCGACCCGGAGCAGCAGCTTGCCCGGGTATTTGCCGTGCTCGACCCGGTATCCGCCGACGACCGGTTCGGCGGCGTCGATCGCCGGGGTTCCGTTCTGCCCGGCGAGCAGGGCCTGCCTGGCGACGTTCGCCTGCTTCAACAGGGGATCCTCCGCGACGGACGGTATCGCGGAGGGTGTCACGGACGGCGTCGCGTCGGCGGGTGGAGCGGCGGACCGGTGACCGGTCGACACGGCGATCCCACCGGCGATCACCAGGACCGCCGCGGCCGCCGAGAGCACCGCGCGCCCGGTCCGGCGGCGTCGCACGGTCTGCCGCACCGCCACCGTTCCGGGTGGCTGGACGGTCGGCAGCGTGTCCGCCCGCAGATCCGCGAAGAGCACCTCCAGGTGATCAGTGGTCACGACACACCCCATGCGAATCCGAAGTCTTGAGCTGGGCGGCCAGTGCAGCCCGGCCACGGTGCAGGTTGGAACGGACCGCTGCTTCGGTGACCTGCTCCCGCACCGCGATCTCGGCGGTCGGCAGGTCGGCCAGGTAGTGCAGGACGACCGCCCGGCGCTGGGCCGTTGGCAGAGTGCCGAGCGCGGCGACCAGGGCGACCCGTTCCGGGCTGGGCCCGTCAGCGGCCGGTTCGACGACCCGCTGCCGGCGCAGGAAGCCCAGTGCGGTCCGAGCCCGCCGCCACCGGCTGACGGCCAGATTCCAGGCGACCCGGCGCACCCACGCGACCGGATCCTCGTACCCGGAAATGGTCTTCCATCGGGCGTACGCCCGGCAGAACGCCTCCTGGACCACATCCTGTGCTTCCTGCCGGTCCCCGAAGTAGGCGTAGAGCTGCACGGTCAGGTCGGCGAAGTGCGCGGCGTAGACCTCGTCGAACGACGGCGGATCATGGTGCACGGCGTCCGGCGTCTCCGATCGGGGTTCGACGAGGGCTGTCATGGCGACTACACGCCGGACTCCCACGAAACGTTGCAGGCTACTTCGGGATCACCTGGACCGCGAAATGGGCGCCGGCCGTCGAATCCGATCCGGGCACGAAGAGCAGCTGGAGTTCGAGGTCGCCGCTGGCCTGGGCCGGTTTCCAGTTGTGCCGTTCCGGCGGCCACCGGCAGGGCATCTCCCACGTGTCGACGGTCCCTCCGGACACCCGCCTGATCGTGACCTCGAGCCGGCCCACACCGGCGCAGGCCACCGCCACCGTGAACCGCCCGCCGACTGTCTCCGGCAACACGGACACCGCCTCGCCCTCCAGGTCGCCGCTCATCCCGAATCCGGAGCGGCTCTCCTTCTCGGTGAGCTGGAGCGCGGTGTTCGGGCTGGCCGCGTCGACGTCGAGCCGCAGCGGCTCGCCGGTGTCGGGGGTGAGCACCCGGAAGGCGAAACCGGCAGTGCCCACCGCGTTCACGATCGAGAACTCGACGCCGGCCGTGTGACGGTTGTCGGGGAAGTACCGGGTGCTGACCGGTTCCGGAACATCCGAGCAGGGCACCGTCAGTTCCCTGACGAGGGACGGACCGGCCGAGAGGCCCGACACGCCGGTGACGACCAGGGTCATCGAGCCGGTCCCGGCGCACGCCGCGATCAGCTGCTGTTCCCCGAAGTAGACGTATCCCGGCGCGGACCAGCCGTTCCGCACCTCGCCCTGTTTCTCCACGGCCACCGGGCCGGTGGCCGGGCCGAGCGCGTTCCGGGCGACCTGACCGAGTCGCTCCGGCGAGACCGGCGCCACCACCGGCGGCGCCGAACCCGGCCGGACCAGCACGCCACCGAGCACGACGAGCACCGCCGCGACACCGATCGCCACGGCCCGCCGACGACGGCGCCGCCGGACTGTCTGCCGGGCCGCGTCGGTGCCGGGCGGCCGGATCGTCTGCACCGCGACCGGACGGGCCCGTGCGAACAGTTCCTCAAAATGATCAGGCATGAGGCACCCCTTCGACGTCGGCGCCGAGTTGCCCGGCGAGGGTTGTCCGGGCCCGGTGCAGCCAGGACTTCACGGTTCCCACGGCTACCCCTTCACGTGCGGCGATCTCGGCGATCGGCTGGTCACCCAGGTAATGCAGGACCATCGCCCGGCGCTGGGTGGCCGGAAGCTGGCCGAGTGCGGCGACCAGGGCCACCCACACACCGGAGGGCCCATCGGCCAGGGCCTCCTCGGGACGTTCCCGGCGCAGGAAGTTGAGGGCGGTCCGGGCCCGCCGCCACCGGCTGACCGCCAGGTTCCAGGCGATCCGGCGGATCCAGCCGGCCGGATCGTCGTAACCGGCGACCGTGGACCAGCGGGCCAGCGCCCGGCAGAACGCCTCCTGTGCCACATCCTGGGCTTCCTGCCGGTCCCCGAAGTAGGCGTACAACTGCACGGTGAGCCCGGTGTAGTGCGCGGCGTAGACCTCGTCGAAGGTCGGCGGATCATGATGCACGGCGGCCGGCGTCTCCGATCGGGATGCGGCGATGGCTGTCACGGTGACTACACGCCTGGGCCCGGTGACGGGTTGCAGCACGGTCCCGGACCATAGGATGACCGGCATGACGCCCGAAGAGGTCGGTGAACGCCTGGTCAATCTGCTGGCCACCGACGACCCGGAGAAGGGCACGGTGACTGCCGGGGTTTCCGGCGGCGGGCCGGGCCACGCCCGGGCGGTGCTGGATGTGCCGGTGGCCCGATGGTGGTTCGCGGCCGAGGCGGCCCGGGACGCCGGTGCGCTGGGCTGTGACTTCTTCGACTGGCTGTCGGCGGTGGACGAGTTGGACGGCGGATTCTCGGTGATCGCCCACCTCTGGTCGACCCGCCGCCGGCACGGGTTGCTGCTGCGGACCCGGGTGCCACGGGTGGATCCGCTGGTGGAGTCGCTGGTGGACCTGTATCCGGGCGCGGACTGGCACGAGCGGGAGACGTACGAGATGTTCGGGATCGGTTTCTCTCGTCATCCCGGCCTGCGCCCGCTGCTGCTGCCACCGGAGTTCGAGGGGCATCCGCTGCGGAAAGAGTTCGTGCTGGCCGCCCGGGTGGCGAAACCGTGGCCGGGCGCGAAGGAACCCGGGGAGTCGGAGGGCGGCACGAGCAAACGCGCCCCGATGCGCCCGCCGGGTGTCCCGGACCCGAACGAGTGGGGCCCGCTCAAGGGGACGAGATCCTGATGGACCTGCTGATCCGGGTGCTCGCCGTGATGGCTGCCTTCCTGGTGTTGCCGCTGGTCGTCGGCCAGGTGGAGCACAAGGTGATGGCGCACATGCAGGGCCGGCTCGGGCCGATGTACGCGGGCGCCTTCCACGGCTGGGCGCAGCTGATCGCGGACGGGGTGAAGTTCGTCCAGAAGGAGGACATCACCCCGAAGGACGCCGATCGTACGGTCTTCCAGCTCGCCCCGATCGTCGCGCTGTTCCCGTACCTGCTCGTCATCATGACCATCCCGCTCGGCCCCGGGCTGGTCGGGCAGAGCCTGGACATCGGCCTGTTCCTGGTGCTCGCGGTCCTGGGCATCGGTGTGGTCGCGGTGCTGATGTCGGCCTGGTCGTCGGCGAACAAGTACAGCCTGCTCGGCGGGGTCCGCGGCGCCGCCCAGATGCTCGGTTACGAACTGCCGCTGGTCCTGTCGGCGGCCAGCGTCGCGATGGCGGCCGGCACCCTGAGCCTGCCCGGCATCGTGCAGGCGTGGCAGCCGTGGTGGCTGATCTGGCAGGCCCCGGCCGCGCTGGTCTTCTTCATCGCCGGGCTGGCCGAGATCCGCCGGCCCCCGTTCGACATGCCGATCGCCGACTCCGAGCTGGTCTTCGGCTACATGACCGAGTACACCGGCCTGCGCTTCGCGTTCTTCCTGCTCGCCGAATACGTGGGCATCGTGGTGATCGCCGGGTTGACCACGGTGCTGTTCCTGGGCGGCTGGCACGGCCCGTACGAGGAGCAATTGGGTTGGCTCTGGACGTTTTTGAAGATCTTTGCCGTGGCCTTCGTGATCATCTGGTTGCGGGTCACCTATCCACGCCTGCGTGAGGATCAGCTTCAACGTCTGTGCTGGCTGATCCTGGTCCCGGTGTCGCTGGCCCAGCTGGTTCTGACCGTGGCCGTCAAATCCCTGACCTGACAGCGGGGCAAGGTCGCGCCGAGTCCGGTGACGGGGCAGGATGGTCCCTTGTGAGTGAGACTCCCGGTAAAGGCCTGCTCGACGGCCTCGCCGTGACCTTGAAGACGTTGACCAAGCGGACCACCACCCAGCAGTACCCGGACGTGCAACCCGACCTGCCACCGCGTTCCCGTGGCGTGATCGCGCTGTCCGAGGAGAACTGCACGGTCTGCATGCTCTGCGCCCGCGAGTGCCCCGACTGGTGCATCTACATCGACTCGCACAAGGAGGAGGTCGTCGTTCCCGGCGCCGCGCGCGCTCGCCAGCGCAACGTGCTGGACAAGTTCGACATCGACTTCTCCCTCTGCATGTACTGCGGCATCTGCATCGAGGTCTGCCCGTTCGACGCGCTGCACTGGACACCCGAGTTCGAGTACGCCGAGACCGACGTCCTCGACCTGCTGCACGACAAGAACCGGCTGGGCGAGTGGATGCGGACCGTCCCGCCGCCGCCCGCGCACGACGTGCTCGGCGAGCCCTCGAAGGAGGAGGCGACGGCGGCTCGCAAGGCAGCCGGTCCGGGCGCGGCCACCGCGGCGAAAACCGCAAGACCAGCGGCGGTACGCCCGAAGCCGGGAGCCGCCACGTGACCGTCGCCGACGTGCTCCTGCTGGCACTGGGCGCCGTCGCGGTCGGGTCCGGAGCCCTGGTCGTCACCAGCTCCCACCTGGTCCGTTCCGGCTTCTACCTGGTCGTCAGCCTGGGCGCGATCGCCGGTCTCTACCTGGTTCTCGGCGCTGAGCTGGTGGCCTGGGTGCAGATCCTGGTCTACGTCGGCGCGGTCGTCGTGCTGCTGCTGTTCGCGGTGATGCTGACCCGCGCCCCGATCGGACCGTCACCGGACCTGGACCGGCCCGGCCTGCCGGCTGTCCTGATCGGCGGTGGTGTGGGTGTCGGCCTGGCCGCCCTGTTCATCGACGCGTTCCACTGGATCGAGTTTCCGCAGCCGCAGCCCGGCACCGCCGAACGGGTCGGTGAGCAGATCTTCGGTACCTGGGTGCTGCCGTTCGAGGTCCTGTCGATCCTGCTGCTGTCCGCCCTGATCGGCGCGATCGTGCTGTCCCGCCCGGACATCGGCGCGCACCGCGAGGAAGCCTGATGCACGTCACCATCCCGTACGTCATCGCCGCTCTGCTCTTCGGCCTGGGCGTCTATGGCGTCCTGCGGCGGCGCAACGCGATCCTGGTCCTGATGGCCGTCGAGCTGATGCTGAACGCGGTCAACCTGATCCTGGTCACCGCCGACGTGTCGCTGCGGTCCGCGCTGACCGGCGTCGCCGTCGAGTCGTGGGCCCGCCCGAGCGCTGCCCAGCCCGGCACCGGCGGAGTCCTCACCCTCTTCGTGATCGTGCTGGCCGCCGCCGAGGTGGGGGTCGGCCTGGCGATCGTGTTGCAGTACTACCGGATGCGTCAGGCGGTCGTCGTCGACGACGTGCGCCTGGACGACGACGAGGAACGGGTGGCCGGGTGAGCGTCGACGTGGCCGGACCGCTTCTTCCGGTCGTACCGCTGATCGTGGGCCTGATCGGTCTTCTTCTGCAGAGCCGTCGTCTCGCGATCGTTCTCTCAGTGACCGGCGCGGTGGTTGCACTGCTGCTCACGCTGGTGCTGCTGACCGCCTCCGGACCGTTCGAGACCGGCGTGGACCTGGTCGAATTCGGCGACCTCACGGTGAGTTTCGGCGTCGCGATCAACCCGGCCGTCGTCTACGTCGCGCTAGCCGTCACGATCGTGGCCCTGTGCGTACAGGTCTACTCGATCACCTACCTGCACGATGACGACCGTTACGCCCCCTACGCCGCCCAGATCAGCCTCTTCACCGGCGCGATGCTCCTGGTCGTGACAGCGAACGATCTGATCGTCATGCTGGTCGGCTGGGAGGTGATGGGCGCCTGCTCCTACCTGCTGATCGGCCACGACCGGCGACTGCCCGAGGCCCCGGCCGCCGCGGTGAAAGCGTTCCTGGTCACCCGGGTCGGTGACATCGGGTTCCTGCTCGGCATCGCCGTCCTGATCACCGAGGCCGGCACCCCACGGCTGAGCGAGGTGCTCGCCACCGGCTACTCCACCGGCACGCTGACCGCCGCGCTGCTGCTGATCCTGGCCGGAGTGGCCGGTAAGAGCGCCCAGTTCCCGCTGCACACCTGGCTGCCGGACGCGATGGCCGGACCGACCCCGATCTCCGCGCTTATCCACGCCGCCACCATGGTCGCAGCCGGCGTCTGGGTGGTCTTCCGGCTCTACCCGCTCTACACCCAGTCGTCGACGGCACTGGCCGTGCTCGCGGTGATGGCCTCGATCACCATCGCGCTCGGGGCGCTGTCCGCGATGGCCCAGGACGACCTGAAACGCGTCCTGGCCTGGTCGACCGTCTCGCAGATCGGCTACATGACCGGCGCCCTGGCCGTCGGATCACCCGCCGCCGCCCTGTTCCACCTGCTCACCCACGCCGCGTTCAAGGCGCTGCTGTTCCTCGCCGCGGGTGCGGTCATCCATGCCGTCGGCACCAACCTGCTGTCCCGGATGGGCGGCCTGCGCGAGCACATGCCGGTCACCTTCTGGTCGTTCGTGATCGGCCTCGGCGCGCTCGCCGGCCTGCCACCGCTCGCCGGATTCTGGTCCAAGGAGAACGTGCTCACCGCCGCCGCGCACGCCACCGAAGGCGGCGAGACCGCGCCGATCTGGTCCGCGTGGCTGGTCTGGATCACCGCGCTGTTCTCCGTCGGTCTCACCGCCTGGTACGCCACGCGCCTGTTGCTCCGGGCTTTCTTCGGAGTCGCCCGTGCCCCCGGCCACACTTGGGAAGTCGGCTTCGATGACGCCCGCTACCAGGCTCCCGACAGCCCGCACGATCCGCCGGGCCCGATGCGCTGGCCGCTGATCCTGCTCGCGATCCCGGCCTCGCTGCTCGGCCTGGCCGCCTTCGCCCCCGGCTTCCGCACCGCCCTGGAACTCGACGACCCACACCTCGGCGTCGCCGTCGCCCTGCCGATGCTGCTGCTCGCCACCGGCGCCGGCACCGCGTGGTGGCTGTGGTGGGCGGTGCCCGGCGTCGACCCGGCCGAGGCGCTGGGCCGGGCCCGTCCGTTGCTGGCCGCCGGTTTCCGGCTCGACGACCTCCAAGACCGATTGCTGGTACGACCGGCGAAGACGCTCGCCAAGTGGGCCACCACCGGCGACATCCGCATCGTCGACGCCACCGTCACCGGGACCGGCGCCGGAACCGCCCAGGTCGGTGCCGTTCTGAAAGAAGTCCACCGGCTGCCGCTGCCCGCCGCCGCGGTCGCCGTCTGTGCCGCCGCCCTGCTGCTCGGTGCCATCGCCTGGTGGGGAGCCGCCTGATGTACCGCGATTACCTCGAACCCGCCTGGGGCCTGCCGCAGGTGCTGCTGATCGCCCTGCTCGTGGTGCCGTTGCTGGGGGCGGGTGTGGTCGCGCTGTACCCGGCGGCCCGCGACCGGCAGGCCCGGATCGTCGCCACCGGCTTCGCCACGGTCACCTTCCTGATAGCGCTCGCGCTGGTGTCCTTCCGGCCGTGGGACGTCGGCTGGTTCTACCCACCCGGGCTCCTGCCGTGGGCGCAGGTAGACCTGGACTGGGTGCCCGCGCTCGGACTCGACTTCCACCTCGGTGTGGACGGGATCTCGTACCCGCTGATCGTTCTGACCGGGCTGCTCACGGCGCTCTGTTGCGCGTACACCATCAAGAAGGTCCCGGTCGGCGGCGCCGGCCGCAGCCTGGCCGCCCTCCTGCTGGTCCTGGAAGTCGGGGTCCTCGGCACTTTCCTGGCTTTCGACCTGATCCTGTTCTTCCTGTTCTTCGAGGTCGTCCTGCTGCCGATGTACGCGGTGATCGCCGGCTGGGGCGGCCCACGCCGCCGGGCCGCCGCCCGCAAATTCGTCCTCTACACCCTGGTCGGCTCGGTCCTGCTGCTGCTCGGCGTCCTGATCGTCGTCACCCAGTCCGGCACCGGTGACCTGGTTGTGCTGACCGGTGCGATCGACCTGAACCGCAACACCCAGTACGCGGTCTTCGCCCTGCTGGCCGTCGCGTTCGCGATCAAAGCCCCGCTCTGGCCACTGCACACCTGGCTGCCCGACGCGCACACCGAAGCACCCACCGTCGGCTCGGTGATCCTGGCCGGGGTGTTGCTCAAGATGGGCACCTACGGCCTGATCCGCGTCGGCGTCGGCGTGGCCCCTCTCGGCGCCGCGTGGGCCGCCCCCGTCCTGGGCATCCTGGCCGTGATCGCGATCATCGCCGGTGCCCTGATCTGCCTGCGCCAGACCGAACTGAAACGCCTGATCGCCTACTCCAGCGTCGGCCACATGGGCTTCGTCCTGCTCGGCATCGCCACCCTGTCGGTCACCGGAATCCAGGCCGCCCTGATCGGCAACATCGCCCACGGCCTGATCACCGGCCTGCTGTTCTTCCTCGCCGGAACGATCAAGGACCGCACCGGCACCGGCTCCCTCAACCAGCTCAGCGGCCTGCGCGAGACCTCGCCACGTCTGGCCGGGCTGTTCGGCTTCGCCGCCATCGCCTCACTCGGGCTACCCGGCCTGGCCGGCTTCTGGGGCGAGGCGTTCGCGGTGGTCGCGGCCGTCCAGCGCGGCGGCCCGCTGTGGTCGACCCTGGCCACGATCGCCGCCGTCGGCGGGGCCTTGACCGCGGCCTATTTCCTGCGCCTGCTGCGGCGGTTGACACACGGTCTGCCGACTCCCGAGGTTCGGGCCCTCGACCCCACGTCGTACGAGGCCCACGTCCTGCTCCCGTCGGTGGCTCCCACTGCCCCGGTGGTTCCCCGGCCCGCGATCTTCGACTACAGCGCGCCTCTTCTGTTCACGAAAGTCGCACCCGCCGAGGTTCCCACTGCTCCGGCCCGCCCGGTTGTCGCCGATGCCGCCCCCGAACTCTCCTGGGCCGAGTGGCTGGCCTGGGCCCCGCTGGTCCTGCTCACCCTGGCCGTCGGCGTGCTACCGGCCCTGATCATCACTGACACCCTTGCGCCACTGACCACCCTGCTGGGAGTCCACCGGTGAGAAGTCAGGCCGTCGATCACCTCGCCCTGCTGCCGCTCTACGCCGCAGCCGGAACCGCGATCCTGGCCCTGCTGGCCGACCTGCTCCTCGCCCGGCGAACAGCCACCGTGGCCGCGACCCTGCTCGGCACTCTTGCCGTAGCGGTCAGCGCCCTGGCCGTCGGCCCGTGGGACTCGACGTTCTGCACCACCGGCGGCTGCTCCTGGGTCCCGACCTGGCCGGCCGCAGTGGCAGCGGCGCTGTTCGCCGCCCTGACCGCCGGAGTCCTGGGCCTGTCGATCCCGGCACTACGGCTGGGCGCGGCTCCCGCCGGCGAGTTCTGCTTCCTGCTGGCCTGCTCGATGACCGGCGGCGTGACCGTGGCGTACGCGGGCGATCTCCTGACCTTGATCGTCGGCTTGGAGACGTTGACCCTTCCGCTCTACATCCTGGTCGGCTTGCGCCGGTACGCCCCGTTCGCTCGCCCCAGCGTCCGCCCCGCCGAAGCCTCCCTGACGTTCTTCCTGGTCAGCGTGATCTCAACGGCGATAGCCCTGCTGGGCCTGGCCCTGATCTACGTCGCGACCGGTGCCGTGCACCTGAACCTCCTGGTCCCCGCCGCCGCACCGTTCGCTGCTCTGGGCAGCGTGGGATCGGCCCTGCTGGTGATCGGCCTGGCCTTCAAGGTGGCCGCGGTCCCGTTGCACGCCTGGGCCCCCACCACCTACGACGGCGCACCCATCCCGGTAGCCGCCTACCTGTCGACCGCGTCCAAACTCGGTGGAATCCTGGCCCTGGCCGCGGTGGTGGCCCACCTGGACACCGGGGCGGTCCTATCCGCGCTGGCCGTGCTGACGATGACGGTCGGCAACCTGGTGGCCCTGAGTCAGACCAGGATGGTCCGATTGCTGGCGTGGTCCTCGATAGCCCAGGCCGGCTACATCCTGGCCGCGTTGGCGATGGGCGCCCCCGGAGTGCCTGCCGCCCTGTCGTACGCGGTCTTCTTCGTGGTCCTGGAACTGATCGCCTTCAGCGTGGTGACGGCTCTGCGTCCGGCGAAGGTGGTGGCCCACTCCGCGGTGGCCCTGGCCTCCCGGACCCCCGCGGACACCGACGGCGGCACTTTGAACGACTACCGGGGTCTGGCCCACCAGCACCGTTGGCTGGGTGCCGCGATGATCCTGGCCCTGTCCGGGCTGGCCGGCCTGCCGCCCGGACTGGCCGGTCTGTTCGCCAAGGTGACGGTGGTGGGAGCCCTGATCGCCGAGGGCTGGACGTGGCTGGCCGCAGTCGTGGTGATCAACGCGGTGGTGGCCCTGGCCTACTACGTCCGGGTGGCGGCCCTGCTCTACACGTACCCCACCCAGCCCGGCCTGCTGGTGGCCGACCCCGCGCTGCTCTACAACGTCACCCACCCGTACTTCCCGGTGTCCCGCTCGGTGACCGCGACGTTGCTGGCCACGTCGGCCGTGGCGGTCGTCCTGGGCTTCGCACCGCAGTTGCTGTTCAACGCCTTCTAGCTTCTAGCTGCGCAGCGCGTCCATCACGGCCTGAGGGGCGGGCTTGTCGAGCATCCGGCAGATGGTGACGGTGTCGGCGGCCTGGACGACCTTGACGAAGCGGAGCACGCCCTCGTTCGGGCTGGTGTCACTCGGCTCGGCGGTGGCGTCGGTGACGGCCGACCGGCGCCCGTTCTCCGTGGTCACGGCCGCGCTGTGGTGTCCCAGGGTGTCGCCGCCGTGGCCCCAGACGGTCCCGCACGGCGAGTCGATCCGCATGAGCCCCAGCCCGTAACCACCCTCCCCGAACCCTTCACCCAGCTCAACGGTGGTCTTCATCTGCTTGAGCTGCTCAGCCGAGATCAAGTCCCCACCCAGCAGCGCCTCGAAGAACCGGGACAGTTCCGCCGGCGTGGAGATGACCGCACCGGCGGCCCCCGCCCATCCGCCGAGCGGCCGCGCAGACACATCGGTGTAGACGGGCGACGTCCCGGCGAACGAGACGCTGTAGCCGCGGGCGTAGCCCGGTCCCGTGTTGATGGCGCGAGGATCGGCGAAGTAGGTGTTCACCAGCCCGAGCGGCGCGGCGATCCGCTGCTCGACCAGCGCCGGCAGACTCCTGCCGGTCAGCTTCTGAAGAACCATCCCGATCAGGATGTAGTTCGTGTTGGAGTACGCCCAGTCGGTACCCGGAGCGAAGTTCGGCGCGTGTTTGAAAGCCACCGCAAGCAACTCGTTCTCGGTGTGAACATGCTGCGGCCGCTTGTCGATGTCGACGAAGAAGTCCGGATCGGCGGTGTAGTTGAACAGCCCACTGGTGTGCTGAAGCAGCATCCGAACCGTGATGTTCCGCCCGTTCGGCACCACCCCCGGCAGGTACTTCTCCACCGGCGAGTCAAGCCGCAACTTTCCCTGGTCAACAAGCTGAAGGGCAAGAACCGCGGTGAACGTCTTGGTGTTACTGCCAACCTCGAACTGATCCCGAACGGTCAACTTCCGCCCGTCCCGCCGATCCGCAACGCCGGCCAGGGTGACGCCGACCTTGCGCCCGTAGTCGATCCGAGCCACATACCCGGGAACCCCCACGGAGAGCACCTGCCGGGCAACGTCCCGCATGACCGGGTCGCGCCCGCCGTCCACATGCCCCGGAGCCGCAGCAACAGCCGCCCCCGACCCGACAAGCGCAACAGCCGCACTGACCATCAGCGCCGCACCCTGCAGAACCCGAGTCCTCTTGATATCCGTCGTCATGCATCAAATCCTGCCGATCCCCCACCCCCGAGTCATTGCAGCAGCCACCCCAACCCAGGTAGGGCCAGCACTACCAACCCTCGGGCATGAGGAGATCCGCATCCCACTCGCCACATTTATCTGAGGTCGGTATCGTGGCCCAACAGGGATGGTGTCGTAGGGTACTGCGGTACCTGGGTACCGCGAGTTGTTGGAAGGGGTCCGTCATGGCCGCTACGTCTTCTCCCATCAAGGTCGATGTTGGTACCGATCAGCTGATTTCTCATGCGGCTCATTTTCTTGGTAAAGCCAAGAAGGATCTTGTTGATGCTGCCGTTCGTGAATACATCGAGGCGCATCGCGCCGAGATCAATGACGGCATCAAGGCAGCTCTGAGTCGCCTTGATGGCTCCTCTGCCTCCGCCGTCTCGCTTCTCACCGACGTGCCGGTTGATCAGCTTGATGAATACGGCGGCATGCCCAAGGCCGGCTAGGTGCGGTCTCCGGGGCCGGGCGGTTTAGAACTAAGCTCACATAATGAACGGCGATTCCAAACCTGTCCGACCCACGCGAGCCTGTATGGCCGATGTCGATCTGCCTATCCCGTCAATCGATGAATCGCTATGCAATATTGATCATCCATTGATCCGTCAAGCGCAACGGCTACCGGAATCGTATGAGGCTGGCGGCGTCGAAAGGACTCTTGCGCTCAAGGACCGCATATGGTTCAAGGTAAAGACGGGCCGATGGCGTGGGGTGGTGACCCGCCTGCCTGAAGCCGACCAGCCGGATGTGAGTCCCCTGCTCCGTCGAGCCCCCTGGTGGATGGGCGCGGCCGGGTATCGCCGCGACGGTGACCCGAGTGACTTCTACGCCGCCCTTGCCGCGGTGTGGACTCGTGAAGGCGGAAGCTCCGACATCTGGATGCCGACCGATTGGGATTGGAAGCGTCTAGAAGTAGAGCAGGCATTCGCCTTGGAAGATCAAATCCGAACGACGGTCCGCGAGATCATCGCCCGTTCTCTCAGGGATGGTAATCCCTATCAAGTTGAGTTCAACCACTACAAAGTGACGGCTCTGGCCAGGGCTCACGGCGAGGAAACCTATCTGATCATCGGCACGGAGAACATCGCCGATTCCAGGATATTCTCCGTCATCATCAATTCAGTTCCCGGAATCGACCATGCAAGCTGGCTTCCCGAACCAGACGGTGTGGCAGGCTTGGAGCCCGGTCCGGGAGAAGTGATCTGGTCGACGGTCCTACCGCATGCCGTTGCGGCGAAGCTCCTGGAAGCTTTCCTCAGCGATGATTAGATCTTCCATATGCGTGGGTGGTAGCAGTTGCGTGGCCAGCTTCTTCTTCAAGGGCTGGCTGAGCTCCGGGCCGGTGCCCATCTTCACCCGGCGAAGTTCCCGCGTAGCCTCCGGATCGCGTACCGCCGCTCGGAGGATTTGAAACTCACCGCGGAGCGGTGGACAAGCGCTGCTCGATCTTGGTGCGGGTCGACAAGGGGAGGGCGTCGGCGATCAGCAGGCGGGCCAGGTTCTCCGGGGCGTGCATGTAGATGTTGAACGCCTCGGACAGCGTCAACCCATGTGCGGGCCGGTCGATCACCTCGATGCGATCGCCGGTGGCGACCGAACCCTCCCGCACGATGCGCAGGTAGGCGCCGGTGCGGTTGGCCGCGGCGAACCGTTTGATCCAACCGGGCTCGCCCATCCGGTGCTGGAACGTGGCGCACGGGACCCGGCCGAACGTCGTCTCCAGCACCACCTCGTCGCCGACTCGCCATCGTTCACCGAGAACGGCGTCGTAGAGGTTCAGGCCTTGCGTCGTCAGGTTCTCACCGAAAAGGGCGGGCTTCAGCTCACGGCCCAGCTCGGCGGACCACCAGGCGTAGTCCTCGATGGCGTACGCGTACACCGCCTGGTCGTCGCCGCCGTGATGTTTGGTGTCGCCGATGAAGTCGCCGACGATGCCGCTGTGCAGGCCGGTCGTCTTCGGGCCGGGGCGGCGCACCGTCACCGGATGGTCGACGGGGCGCTTACCGATACCGGTGACGCCGGGGCCACGAACGGGCGTAGCCGCGGAGCCGCCGACGTTGAGGGAGAGCACTATGCCGCTGGTCATCAGATTTCCTTCCGTGGATACTCCGGCCTTCAGGCCGGAGAGGAAACGGAACCCCTGCGGAGCAGGTCGGGGATAGCCGATCCGCCGTCAAGGCGGATAGGCGTCTACCACCCGCGACAAGCCCGCACGATCGTTTCCAAACTATTGTGCTAACTTGTGAGCGTGACCTCAAGCGTGAAGCGGGCGTTCAAGTTCCGCTTCTACCCGGACCCGGAGCAGGCCGACCTGCTGAACCGGACGTTCGGGTGCGTGCGCAAGGTCTACAACCTGGCGTTGCAGGCCCGCACCGAGGGCTGGTACCAGCGCCAGGAGCGAGTCAACTACAACGCCACCAGCGCCATGCTGACCGCGTGGAAGAAGTCCGAGGAACTGGCCTTCCTCAACGAGGTCTCCTCCGTGCCCTTGCAGCAGTGCCTGCGGCACCTGCAAGGCGCGTTCTCCGCGTTCTGGGAGAAACGGACCCGCTACCCGCGCTTCAAGTCCAAGCGCAAGTCGCGGGCGTCGGCCGAGTTCACCCCGTCCGCGTTCCGCTTCAAGGACGGCAAGCTGACCCTGGCGAAGATGTCCGCTCCGCTGGACATCGTCTGGTCCAGGCCGCTGCCCGAGGGGCAGACACCGTCCACGGTGACGGTGTCGCGGGACTCGGCGGGCCGCTGGTTCGTGTCCCTGCTCTGCGAGGACATCCCGGCCCCGATGCCTGCCACCACGGCAGCGGTCGGGATCGACGCCGGGTTGACCCATCTGGTCACCCTGTCCACCGGGGAGAAGGTCGCCAACCCCCGCCACGAACGCACCGACCGCAAGCGGCTGGCCCGCGCGCAGCGAGAACTGGCCCGCAAGGACAAGGGCTCCAAGAACCGGGCCGAGGCCCGGCTCAAGGTTGCCCGCGTCCACGCCCGCATCACCGACCGGCGACGCGACATCCTGCACAAACTGACTACTCGGCTCGTTCGTGAGAACCAAACGATCGTGATCGAGGACCTGGCCGTACGCAACATGGTCAAGAACCACAGCCTGGCCCGCGCCATCAGCGACGCGGCCTGGCATGACTTCCGCTCCCTGCTGACCTACAAGGCCGAGTGGTACGGCCGGGACCTGGTCGTGATCGACCGCTGGTACCCGTCGTCCAAGGTCTGCTCGGCGTGCGGAGCCATCGCTGACAAGATGCCGCTGAACGTACGGGAATGGACGTGCCGGTGCGGCACGACCCACGACCGTGACGTGAACGCGGCACGCAACATTTTGGCCGCCGGGCTGGCGGTGTCTGCCTGTGGAGCCGGCGTAAGACCTCAACGGGGGAATCTCCGTTCGGGGCGGCAGGCTGTGAAGCAGGAACCCGGCGGGCGACCGCCGGAATCCCCGTCCTTTAGGACCCCGTTGGGGAACGGCCAAACCATCTGAATCCGCTTGTTGGCATGATTGTCGGGTTTGCCGGGTGGAAAGGGTTCAGGGTGTCGCTGGAAGCGTGGGATGACCGTGGGGTGCCGGAGTTGACCGCGCGGGTGGTGCGGGCGTCGTTCCCGAAGGGCACTCTCGCGGTGCGGATCCGAGACGCGCTCGGGCCGGTCTTTGGCGATTCGGCGTTCGCACTGGCGTTCCCGGCGGTGGGCCGTCCGGCGGCCTCGCCGGGGGTGTTGGCGCTGGTGTCGGTGCTGCAGTACGCGGAAGGGCTCAGCGACAGGCAGGCCGCTGACCAGGTCCGGGCCAGGATGGACTGGAAGTACCTGCTCGGTCTGGAACTCGATGATCCCGGTTTCGACTACACGATCCTTGGCGATTTCCGGGCCCGGCTGATCAAACATGGGCTGGAGGAGAAGGTCCTGGAGGTGATCCTGGACCACTGCTCGCGGCTGGGACTGCTGCGCGCCGGTGGCCGGCAACGCACCGACTCCACCCATGTGCTGGCAGCGGTGCGCACGTTGAACCGGATGGAGTTCGTCGGGGAAACCCTGCGGGCGGCCCTCGAAGTCCTGGCCAAGACCGCTCCACAGTGGCTCGCCCCACGCATCGATGCCGACTGGGCCGGGCGATACGGTGCCCGGATCGACTCGTACCGCTTCCCCAAGGGCGACGACGTGCGCATGCGGTGGGCTGAGCAGGTAGGGCGGGACGGCTATCTGATCCTGGACGCGGTCGCTGCACCCGGTGCGCCGGCATGGTTGCGGGAGATCCCGGCGGTCCAGGTCCTCGGCCAGGTGTGGGAGCAGCAGTACCAGCGTGCTGGTGAGGAGGTGCACTGGCGGGAGGGCAAAGACCTCCCGCCCAGTAGAAACCGGCTGGCCTCGCCGTACGACATCGACGCCCGCTACGGCCTCAAACGGGGTCTGGGCTGGTCCGGTTACAAGGTGCATTTCAGCGAGACCTGCGAGGCGGACCTGCCGCGGATCATCACTGGTGTGCTGACCACCGATGCCACAGTCACCGACACCGAGACAACCGGGACCATCCATCAGAACATGGCCTGCCGGCAACGAGTGCCGGGCGAACATGTGGTCGACGCCGGTTACGTCACCGCCGCGCACATCGTGACCGCTCGCGACGAACACGGTATCGATCTGCTCGGTCCGGTAGGACTGGATACCCACCAGGGCGAACGTTTCCCGCAGAGCGCCTTCCGCATCGACTGGCAGTCCAAGGCCGTGACCTGCCCGCAGGGCAAGACCAGTATCAGCTGGTCGGCCCAGCGCAAGAGCAGCGGCACCGAACTGGCACGAGTGCACTTCGCCGCCGGTGACTGCACGGGTTGCCCGGTCCGGGCCGAGTGCACCACTGCCAGCGTCAACAGTAAATGGGGTCGCAGCCTCACCCTGCTTCCCGCAGCTCAGCAGGAAGTCTTGGAGGCCAGACGTGGTGAACAGGTCACCGAGGCGTGGCAGCAGCGCTACCACATCCGCGCCGGAGTCGAGGCCACGATCTCCCAGGTCGTCCGGCACACCGGAATCCGGAGCACCCGATACACCGGTGCGGACAAGACCCACCTCGGTCACCTCCTCGCCGCTACCGCAGCCAACATCGTCCGCATCGACGCCTGGCTCACCGGAACACCACTCGGCCGAACCAGAACCAGCCACCTCACCCAACTCGACCTCGACCTCGCTGGCTGAAGGTCGTTACATACCGTTTTGGCCGTTCCCCAACGGGGTCCTTTAGGGCGGGGAGAGGTCAACTGGAGAACTCCACCACCGCTCGGTCTTCGATCGGCCGGTAACCCAGCCGTGGATAAAGGGCGTTACTCGTCGGGTTCGACAGGTCCGTGAACAGCACCACCTCAGTGGCGCCGGCATCAAGCGCTTTTCGGGTGGCCGCAGTGGTGGCCGCACCGCCGAAACCCTGCCTGCGGTGTACGGGCGGGGTGTACACGTACTGGATCCGGGCCATGGCGGCCTCGATGCGGGAGCGGGCGGCCATCGCGACAGGTTCGCCGGCCGCCTCCCAGATCGTGATGCCGTCGCCGCTCAGACGGTCGTCGAGAACCGGGCCCACATCGGACGGACGCTCGCCGATGTAGTCATAGAAATCACTGAACCAGTCCACCAGCAGCGCACGGTCCGACGGGGCGGCCTGGCGGGCGGCACCGATCGGCATCGGGTCGGGCGGGGTCAGTTCCGTCAGCCGGAAGAGTCGGCTCCGCATGCCGGCCTCGCACGTGCCTCCGGCACGGGACAACCACGCGTCGGTGAAGGCCGGGATGTCCTTGACGAGCAGGTTCGCGGCGTTCAAAAGGCCACGATCAGCGATGGCGTACGCCGCCTCAGGCACTGCCTCGGGCGGGACCTCGGTCAGTGTGAGCGGGTAGGGCGGTGTCTGCAGCATCGCCCCTTCGACGCTACCCGCCGGGGACGTCCACCAGCCCAGAATCGGGTCATCGGTGCCGTACACATGGGGGCCTCTGGATCGCAAGGCGGCGACCACCGTGAGAAGAACGGTGTGCCGGACCGGCTCGGACCTCAGGAACTGCCCGGCCTGCTTCTCGAACAGCTCGACGTCAGAGGTCAACCGCCAGGTCATCGGGTCCACTCCTTGGCGATGCGAGTGAGGCTGTCGACGCGGGTCGCCGGATCGTAGACCGACCCGGCCAGCATCAACTCGTCGGCACCGGTGCGATCGGCCAGCGCCTCCAGGCCGGCGACGACCTCGGCGGCGGTGCCCGCGAACTGGGTGCCGGGCAGTGCCTCCAGCACCGCACGGTCCATGTCGGACAGCTCGCGCTGCGCCGCCGTCTGCGGCGACACCATCGGGCCGAGCCGGCCGGTCCGCAGGCTGAGTGCCATCATCCGGCTCGGGCCGGCCAGAAACTGCGCCTCCTCGGTGGTCTCCGCGGCCAGCACCGAAGCGCTGACCATGACCCACGGCTCGGGGCGGCGTGGCGACGGCTGGAAACCGTCCCGGTAGAGACGTAGAGCGCCGTCCACATCGGAGCCCATGGCGAAGTGATACGCATAACAGAACGGCAGGCCGAGCGCCGCCGCGATCTGAGCACCGTAGGTGGACGAGCCCAGCATCCACACCTCCGGAAACGTCTCCGGCGCCGGAGTGGCACTGAGCTTGCCCGCCGGCACCCGCGCGTCACCGAGCAGCCCCAGCAGCGATCGCAGATGCTCCGGGAACCGCTCCACCGCCAGCCGAGGCGACACCCCGCGCAACGCCGCCGCGGTCGCCTGATCGGTGCCGGGCGCACGGCCGATGCCCAGGTCGACCCGGCCCGGATAGAGCGCCTCCAGCAGCGCGAACTGCTCGGCCACCACGAACGGCATGTGATTGGGCAGCATCACCCCGCCGGAACCGACCCGGATGTCCCGGGTGTGCGCGGCGACCGCGCTGATCAGCACCGGCGGCGACGTCGACGCGACAGCCGGCATGTTGTGGTGCTCGGCCACCCAGAACCGGGCGAACCCCAGCTCGTCGGCGGCACGGGCGATCTCGATCGTGCCGCGCAGCGCGTCGGCGCTGCCATGGCCCTCCCGAACCGTGGCCAGGTCGAGCACGGACAACGGAACACGGGTCGATGCGGTCATTGCTTCCCGTTCTGATCACGGATCACTTGCACTCCCACGGTCACCGCGCCGAGCGCGACAGCCGGCACCAGCAGCCAGATCGGCCACGGGTACACGAAATCGGTGACCGAGACCGCGACCAGCGCGTAGACGACGACGTTCACCGCGGCCAGAGCGCCCCAGATTGTCCAGAGAACGAGCAAAGCGGTCGGGAGGCGACGGGCCAGCTTCCTGGCCTGGGCTTTCACCTCGGCGTTGGTCATGCCCGAACGGGGCAGATCCTGGACCAGGACAAGAAGCTCCGCATAAGTACGAGCGGCGTAGGCGAGACCGACACGCTCGTCGTACTCATGCAGTGTCAGCCGGCCCTCGTCGAGTGCCGACTTCAACTGGTCGGCGATCTGCTGACGGTCGCCGTCCGCCGCGCGCATGGTGTCGACCTCTTTGGACATCGCCGCCCCCTTGTGGGCGTCACCGCCCCGTCACCGAAAGCCTCCCTCGCAGGCTATCGAATGCGGAGGATCAAGCGGCGTCCCCTTTTCGGGGCTGTGGACAACCGCGCGATCACGCCGGGTCGGCCGCCAGGGCTGTGGACAACCGCTCGGCGGCGTGCCGGTCGGCCCGGGCCATCGAACCCTCCGGTACGGCGGCGACCGCGGCCGCCAGCATCAGCACCACGGACGCGAAGACGAACGACCACGGCAGGCCACCCGGCTGGTCGACGATCACACCGGCGATCGCGCCACCGGCCGCACTGCCGGCCACCGAGACGGTGATCATCCAGGTGAACGCCTCGTTCATCATGCCGGCCGGCGAGAACCGGCCGACCAGACTGGTCTCCAGCGTCAGCGCGGGCGCGATGGCGGCACCACCGAACACCAGGGCGACACCGAGCCAGAGCGGGCTCGGCATCAGCGCCAGCACCAGGAAACTCACCGACACCGCACCCAGCAGCCAGGCGAACTGCCGGGACTGGTGCATCACCGGGCGGCGGGTGCCGAACCAGATGCCGCCGACGGCGCTGCCGACACCCCAGAGCCCGAGCAGCACACCGCCGAGCGACTCACCACCACCATGCTGGGCGGCGTACGCCGGGACGATCACGCCGGCCGACCCGAACCCGATGCCGAGCGCGCCGGCACACCCCAGCAGCGCCGGGAAACCGCTGGCTCGCAGCGGGCCGAGCCCCTTCGCGGCGGCACCCGCGTCCAGGGTGCCACGGTGGCGCATCATCGGAAGGCGGGCGACCCACGCCGTACCGACCAGGGTCGCCACCGCCGCACTGATCAGGGCGGACGCCGGATTGCCGGTGACCAGCATGAACGCCGCCACCAGCATCGGGCCGAGCACGAACACCAGCTCGAACAGCGACGTCTCGGCGGCGATCGCGGCGGACCGCAGATGATGCCGGCCGGTGCCGGGCGCGGTGATGTCGTTCCAGGCGCGGCGGATCGCCGCGGTCAATGGCGGGTACGTCGCACCGGCAGCCGCCGAGGCCACGAAGATCCACTCCAGAGCCGCCGTCCCGCCCCGGCTCGCCAGCAGCAGAGCCGCCAGCGCCAGCGGATGCAGGACAGCAGTGGCAAGCAGGATCGGCGCGGCCCCGATCCGGTCGGCGAGCCGCCCGGCGAACGGGCTGACAGCGGCACCGGCCAGGGCGTAGACACCGCCCGCGAGGCCGGCCGCCGCGTACCGTCCGGTGGTCTGCTCGACCAGCAGGAGCAGAGACAACGGGGTCATGCCGATGCCGAGCCGGGCGATGATCCCGACCGGGAAGAGGACTTTGGCTCCGGGGATCTGCCACACGCCTAGGTACTGACGTAATGCGGTCACGGGCTGACCTCCGGCTGCCTCAGATGTAACGGGTCGAGGCTAATCCCGGAGGTCGATTAACACACCTGAAATATGGGCGGGGTCACCAGCTCCGAGTCAGCGCGGCCTGCTCCCGTAAGCGGCGCACCCGCTCCCGCATCGGAGGGTGCGTTGGATCTTCTCCAAGGCGCTGGCGAGCGCCAGCGGATCGCCGGTCAGGGCGGCACCGGACGAATCCGCCTGGAACTCACGGTTCCGAGACCGCCAGCTCCCGCACCATCTGCTCACCGACTTGTCCCCGATCGCCGACGTCGCAGGTCTTCTGACCGTGAGGGTCGGGCAGGGCTGCTGGTTCGTGTTCGGCGCTAGGCTGGAGAGTGGACCTGACACATGAGGAAGTCTTCGAGCGGTATCTGTACGCCGGTGCGGTCACCCGGAACCCGGACGCCATCGCCGCCATGTTCACCGACGACGGCGTGTACGACGCGCCACTGGCTCCCGACGGCCACCCGCTGCATCGGAGCCTGGTGGGCCGCGATGCGATCCGTGCCGGAATCAGCGTGTACCACCAGCAGCCGACCTACCAGGCCACGGTGAACCTGGAACGGTCCGCCTTCACCCTGCACGACACCGCTGACCCGGACGTCTTCATCGCCGAGATCGACGTCGCCTTCGACGAACCCAGTGGCCGACGAACGACGATGTCACTCGTACAGATCTTCCGCCTCCGCCGGGGAAAGATTGCCCTGCTCCGCGACTACTTCTCGGAACTGCCATCCGCACACCGCCGACCAGCCGACCGGCCGAGGTCACCAACGAGCACAGCCCCGGACCGCGTTTCCGCAGTGTCCGGGGCCGTTCTACTTGCCTGTGGCGGGTAGAGGGCACTCTCACGATCTGGTAAATCGGCCAGGGCTCGACGTCTGACCCGATCGGTCACATTCGGATGAACGCGACCGGTTGTCGGACCACGTCAGTGCCAGACACAGGCGATCAGTTGTCCGCGGAGTCGGCGTCGGCAAGGGCCTCGCCGAAGAGCCGTCCGGCGAGTTCCACGCAGCGCATCCGGGCAGGAGAGAAGTCGTAAGGCATCTTGGTGATCGCCGTGGCGGCACTCATCACTCTGCCCTCCTCCCCTTTCAGGCCGGCGTCGTAGCTCTCGAAGATCTTCTCCTCGTCCGCGTCGAGACCAGCTGCCTCGATGGCCTGATTCAGGGCCATCAGGTGAGCGCATCGCTGTACGGCGAGCTCTTCGACGCGCGGGTCGTCGGGTTCCACGCCGTCGTCGAGGGCCGCCTCGGCCGTCTCAAGACGGTCCTCCTCGGCCCGCAGATCGGGGTGGGTGGCCAGCACGATGAACGTGCCGGCCAGGATGGCGGCGCCCAGCGGCCCGAAGATCCGTTCGGTGACCAGCAGGGCGTCCAGATCCGAGGGGCGCAACGCGCCCGGGGGCAGGTGGCTGAGCCGGCCCGTGACCAGTTCGGAGAGCAGCCCCAGCGGGCTGCCCACCGCCTGCAGACGCTGGACAGCCGCGCGCCGACGTTTGATGGCGGCCTCCTGCGCCGCCAAGGTTTCCTCCAGCCTGCTCAGGACCGACTCGATATCCGGGGCTTGGTCCAGGGCTACATCTCCAGCTTCGTCCCGGGCTGCACCGAAGGCAGCCCGCATGTCGTCCAGGCTGATACCGGCATCAGCCATCTTGCGGATCCACAGCAGGCGGATCATGTCGTCATAGCCGTAGCGGCGGCGGCCGTCCCCGCCGCGCTCGGGCTCCGGCAGCAGACCGATCTCGTGGTAGTGGCGGATGGCGCGTGGGGTGGTCCCGGCGAACGCAGCGGTATCACCGATCTTGACCTGCCGGGGATGCGTGATAGAGGGGTACATCGCAGACCGAGCCTTTCGTGCTGTGGTGCCCCGACCCCACCACATGCCGCTACGGCATGTGCAACAACGCATCCAGGTGCCAGGGGATCCTGTTCGTGCTGCACACCGGGATCGGCTGGGAGGATCCGCCCCAGGAGCTCGGCTTCGGTTCCGGGATGACCTGCCGGCATCAAGGGCCTGGGCAAGCTGCGCTGCATCGTGGAACTTTGCGTGATGCAGAGGGCGGAGAGCCGGACGCAGTCGACAGCCGTGAGATCTCTACTGGGTGACCCCCAGACGAACCGTCCCCAGTACGGCCAGCGAGGGGGTACCCGAGATGCCGACGGGGAGAGGAAAGGGTTCCCATAGACGGCCGGATCCTGCCGGACTCGCTAGATCACAACGAGAACGGCCCCGGCCAACGTTTCCGCTGGTACCGGGGCCGTTCTATGTGCCTGTGGCGGGTAGAGGATTCGAACCTCTGAAGGTTTCCCGACGGATTTACAGTCCGCTCCCATTGGCCGCTCGGGCAACCCGCCTTGGCATCTGCCGCAGTTGCCCGCGGCAGCGGACATAAGAATAGCCGTAGCGTCGACCGCATCAACAACCGGGTACGGTCGGCATGTCGCGGGCCGGTCAACGCCCGCTGTAAGCATCGACACGCATCCAGCCGCAGGAGTTTGATCATGGCAGCCAACCCGTCGTTCGACATCGTGAGCAAGGTCGACCGGCAGGAGGTCGACAACGCGTTCAACCAGGCGGAGAAGGAGCTCGGGTCCCGGTTCGACTTCCGGGGGACCGGGACGAGTCTCGCCAAATCGGGTGAGGCATTCACGATCACCTCGGAGACGGAGGAGCGGGCGATCGCCGCGCTCGACGTCTTCAAGGAGAAACTGGTGAAGCGCAACATCTCGCTGAAGTCGCTGGACGCGGGCGAGCCTCGCCAGTCCGGCAAGACCTGGAAGATCGACCTCAAGGTGGTCGAGGGCATCGAGACCGACAAGGCGAAGGCGATCAGCAAGAAGATCCGGGACGAGGGCCCGAAGGGTCTGCAGGCCCAGATCCAGGGCGACCAGCTCCGGGTGACCGGCAAGAAGCGCGACGACCTGCAAGCGGTCATCACGCTGCTGAAGACGGAGGACTTCGGCGTCGCCCTGCAGTTCACCAACTACCGCTGACGATTCGACGGCCGGTTCGGGCAAAGGACCGGCCATCATTTTGTACGCCTACGAACAGCCCTGTTCCCTACGCCGCGAGACGGCTGCCACCCGAGGCCGCCGGCGCGGCCGCCGGGCTTGAGCGTCGGGTACCACTTAAGGCATGGACCTGACCGGCGCCGTCCTTTCGTTCGCTCTGCTCGGCGCGTTGCTGACGATCACTCCGGGTTTGGACACCGCGCTGGTTCTGCGAGCCGCGATCACCATGGGCCGGGGTCCGGCGTTCGCGACGGCGCTGGGCATCAACGTGGGTGCTCTGGCGTGGGGCGCGGCGGCCGCGGTCGGTGCGTCGGCTCTGTTGGCGGCGTCCACGGTCGGGTACACGATCCTGCGGGTGGCCGGTGCCGCGTACATGATCTTCCTGGGTTTTCGGATGATCCGTGACGCGCTGCGGCGTGACGATGCCGGCGCCGAGTCCGTGCCGGCTCCGGTCAGCGCGACGTTCTGGAGCACGTTCGGCCGGGGCCTGCTGACGAACCTGCTCAACCCGAAAGTGGGCGCCTTCTACCTGGCGGTGCTTCCGCAGTTCGTCCCGCCGGGCGCCGATCCGCTCGCCACCGGCCTGCTGCTGGCTCTGGTGCACGACGTCGAGGGCCTGCTCTGGTTCACGCTGATCATCCTGGGTGCGCAGGCCGCGCGTGGTTTCCTGGCGCGCCGCGCGGTCCGGCGTACCGTCGACGCCGGCACCGGCGCCGTCCTCCTCGGTTTCGGCGTCCGCCTGGGCCTCTCGAGCAACTGAAGGAGCTGTGGTGATCGATCCGGTGGTCGACGCGTCCTGGATCAAGGGCCGTCCGGTGGTTCTCGCCGACGTCCGGTGGTACCTGGACGGGCGTTCCGGCCGGGAGGCCTACGAGCGGGGTCACCTGCCCGGCGCGGTCTTCATCGACCTGGACGCGGCGCTGGCCGGCCCGGCCGCACCGCCCGACGGCCGGCATCCGCTGCCGGACCCGGAGGTGTTCGCGGCGGCGATGTCAGCGGCCGGCATTCAAGATCAAGATCAGGTGATCGCGTACGACGACGCGGGCGGTGTCGTAGCGGCCCGCCTGGTCTGGCTGCTCCGGGCCACCGGCCACGACGCGGCACTGCTCGACGGCGGCCTGACCGCCTACGTGGAGGAGCCGAACGCCGAGCAGGGCGAGAACCTGCTCACCACCGAGGTTCCGGACCGCCCTCGATCGTCGTTCACCCCGCGCCCGTGGCCCGCGGACCGGCTGGCCACGCTTGAGGAGGCGGCGGCCCCGGAACACGCGGTGGTGCTGGACGCCCGGGACAGCCCGAGGTTCCGCGGCGACACCGAACCGGTCGACCCCCGTCCCGGCCACATCCCGGGCGCCCGCAACCTGCCCTGCCGGGGCAACGTCGACGCGTCGGGCCGATTCCTGCCGGTGGCCGAACTCCGGGAGCGTTTCGCCGCGGTGGGTGTCGACGGTTCGGCGGATGTCATCTCGTACTGCGGCTCGGGTGTAACCGCCTGCCACAACCTGATCGCGCAGGAACACGCCGGCCTCGGCGCCGGCCGTCTCTACCCGGGTTCCTGGTCGCAGTACAGCCACACGAGCCGCCCCGCCGCAACCGGCGACTGAGTAGCGCCGGGGGCAGTCGGGGTGCGATCGCACCCCGACGCGGCACGACAGCTACACCTGGTCCTCTGCCCACCGCTGATGGGACTCCCAGGCAGCCTGTTTGGTGGTGCCGAGGGCGTTGCCGATCTGCGACCACGAAGCGCCCGCCCCACGCGCCGACCGGATCATGGCCTGCCGCCCGTACCCCGCCTTGCGAATGATCACTTCGCTGAGCGCAAGCATCTCCAACGTCTCGGTGGGGGAGAGAGTCGGCTCGTTGTCGGGGTCCATCGCGGCGAGGGCGTCCCGCATCCGCAGGGCGTCGTATCGCTGGGTCGCCGTGGTGAGCGTGTGCCGACGCTCCAACTCGTCCGGTGTGGTCACGGCGAGCAGTGTTTCGTCAGGTGGTCTTGACGTCAAGCGGTCCTGACGGCCGGATGCGAATTGCTCTTACTTCTCACCTTAAATCGGTCATAAAGCCGTCTATTGTTCAGCGGCCAGAAGAGCCGCCTGATCAGCCGTTCGGCCAGGTTTTACCGGAGCGTCGACACGACCCGCCGATGAACGCTCCCTGCCGCACAACTGGTGTGGCACCATCATGTGACCCCCATCAGATGCGAATCCCCAACTGAGGAGCGAGCGATGTCTTCAAGGAAGCTGAGCCGTCTAGCGGGCTTGGTTCTCGCACTTACGGTGGCCTTCGGAGGCGCAGCCGTTGAGGCAGGGGCAGCCGAGAGCAGTGACGCCGCGTCGGTGGTCACGACCACCGTCGTTCTTGACTGGGAGTGAGTCTCCCAACCTGACGGCCTGAAGCGGCCGGTCGACTAAGAGAGGATCTCGATGGTCGAGCGGCCCAGGACCAGGCGAGGAGGGGCCCAGCGAGCGTGGCTCATCACGTACCCGCTGGCTCTGTTCGTCATGCTTTGTTCTTTTGGCTTCTGGCTGGCAGAACCGCATTGGTACAGTTACTGGCCTTACGGACTGGGTTTCTTCGGGGCCCTTCTGTTAGCCCATCGAACAGGCCAGAGCATTGTCATCTGGCGCAGTAGTTTTTATGTCGGACTGACCGAGATCCCCATCCTGCTGGCGCTCTTCTACCTGCCGCCGATGATGGTGATCCTGGTAGCCAGTGGTGCCAGTCTGGCGCACCACCTGTGGTCCGGGACTCCAGCGACGAAACTGTCGTTCAATGTCGCGAAGTCGGCGGCCGGAAACTGCGCGGCGGTTCTGCTGATCGTCGCGTTCCCGCCCATCGCCCACGACGCCGGTCCCCGGACGTGGGGCATTCTCGCGGCCGCTCTCCTTCTGACTTTCTTCGTCGAACTGCTCAGCCTGGCCGGTGTGTTCAGCCTGGTGCAGGGGCTCAGCATGGGCCGGGACGTGCTGCGCGCCGGGTTCTCCTCGATCACGGTCACCGGCATCAACATCCTGATCGGCCTGCTCTTCCTGGTGGCTCTGAACGCCACTCCGTGGTCCGCGGTGCTGCTCGCGATCATGATCGCGACGCTGGTGTCGCTGCTGCGGTCCTACTCGGAGTTCTTCCGCCGGCACAAGACGCTTGCCGACGTCTACGAGCTGACCCAGGCGATGCGTGACGAAGGCGGCCGCAGCGGCCTGCCGGACGTCCTGCTCGGCCGGGTCCGGTCGCTCATGCAGTCGGAGTACGCGACGTTGTGGCTCCCCTCGCAGGGCCGTCACCCGGAAGTGATGCTGACCTCCCGGGTGGAGCACAAGGGCCTGCTCGACATCGGGCCCACACCCGAGGACATCCGCGAGCGTGCGATCACGTCGCAGACCCCGATCGGTGTCGGACCACAGTTCCCGCAGACCGAGGACCTCCGTGCCAGCCTGCGGGCCGCGAAGATCAAAGACGTCATCGCGATCCCGCTCCGTTCCGGCCAGGCCACCATCGGCACGCTCGAAGTGGTCAACCGTCTCGGGCAGAGCCGCAGTTTCCGCGACACCGACGTGCAGGTGCTGGAGACCGTCGCCGCGCACGCCGCGGTGGCGGTGGAGAACTCCCGCCTGGTCGACCGCCTGCGCTACGACGCGTACCACGACCGTCTGACCGGCCTGCCGAACCGCCGCCGGGTGATCGACGCCCTGGCCGAGTCGGTGAAGGTGCGCGCCGAGGACGAGGTCGTCGCGATCATGCTCTTCGACGTCGACGGCCAGCGGAACGTCAACGAGTCGATGGGTCATGCCGCCGGCGACAAGCTGCTGGTCGAGACCGCCGACCGGATCCGCGACATCGCCGACCCGGGTGCTCTGGTCGGCCGGATCGGCGGCGACGAGTTCGTGGTCACGCTCCGGGCCCCGAGCATCGACGCCACGATCGAGATCGCCACCCGGATGCGGGAGCGGCTGCGCGGCCCGATGGCGGTCGGCTCGCTCACCCTGGACGTGAACACCGCCGTCGGCGTCTCGGTCTACCCCGATCACGGCAGCGACCCGGAGTCCCTGCTCCAGCGGGCCGAGCTGGCTGCGAACGCCGCGAAGGTCCTGCCGTACGGGGTGCAGCCCTTCCATCCGGCGCTGGAGTCCCGGGCGGTCCGCCGGCTGGGCATCGCCGCCGACCTGCGCCGCGCTCTGGACAGCGATCAGCTGGAGGTCTACTTCCAGCCCAAGGTGACGCTCGCCGACCGGCACGTGGTGGGGGTGGAGTGCCTGGCCCGCTGGGTGCATCCGGCACACGGCGAGGTGGCCGCGGAGGACTTCGTGGCGGTCGCCGAGCACACCGGGCAGCTGGCCCGCCTGACCGAGGTGGTGCTGGGTGCCGGTCTGCGCCGGTGCCGGGCCTGGGCGGCGGCCGAGCGGCCGCTGGACATCGCGGTCAATCTCTCCGCGCGGACGCTGCTGGACTCCCGTTTCCCGGAGCTGGTCCGGGAGATGCTGGTGGAGCACGCCGTCGACCCCGGTCAGGTGACTTTCGAGATCTCCGAGCCGGGCATGCTCAACGACATAGAGCGTGTCCTGCCGTCGCTGTACCGGTTGCGCGACCTGGGTGTGCGGCTCAGCGTCGACGACTTCGGGACGGGTGCCTCGTCGCTGGCGTACCTGCGGCAGTGGCCGGTGCACGAGGTGAAGATCGACGACAGTTTCGTGCAGGGCATGGCGACCGACTCGGGTGATCTGGCGATCGTCCGGGCGGTGATCGGGCTCTCCCGCGAGTTCGGCCTGAAGGTGGTGGCCGAGGGTGTGGAGAGCGAGCTCACTCTGGAACTGCTCGAGGAGATGGGCTGCGAGCTGGGCCAGGGCTACCTGTTCAGCCGGCCGTTGCCGTTCGAGCGGCTGGAGGCTTGGCTGAGCGCGCAGACGGAGCCCGAGTCCACTCCGACCGGTGAGGTCCGCAGGCTTCGCGCGGTGATCTGACCAGCGATTCAGCGGGAAGGGGGGTACTGATTTCACCCCGCCCCCGGGGCCGTGTAGTCTTACTTCTGCAGCAAGCGAGTGATCGCAAGCGGCAAGCCCCCTTAGCTCAGTCGGCAGAGCGTCTCCATGGTAAGGAGAAGGTCTACGGTTCGATTCCGTAAGGGGGCTCTACCGGGTTCGTTCCGCCTTGCCTGGCGCTGGACATGTGAGCCTGTTTCGGCGGTGTAGCTCAGATGGCAGAGCAAGCGGCTCATAATCGCTGTGTCGCCGGTTCAAGTCCGGCCACCGCTACTTTCTCCTCAGTGCTTCCCCATCCGGGGGTGCGCTTTGCGCAGCGGCGGACCGAGCATATACGCTGGTTCGCTGTCAGTTTGAACTCGTTGCAGGAAGGCACCCCGCCGTGGCCAAGTCGACCGACGTCCGTCCGAAGATCACCTTGGCGTGCACGGAGTGCAAGGACCGGAACTACATCACCAAGAAGAACCGGCGTAACGACCCCGACCGGGTGGAGCTGAAGAAGTTCTGCCCCCGCGACGGGAAGCACACCCTGCACCGCGAGACGCGCTGAGCGCTCGCAGCCAACAGCTTTTCCCTACGCCGTCCGGACTTCGGTCCGGGCGGCGTAGTGCTGTTTCCGCACCTGGAAAGATATTTCTGCACTGAGGGTGCTACTTCTTGGGTGGCCCCGGCGGGTAGTTTGTCGGCATGCCTCTGGACCAATCCTTCGTGGGCCGCACCTGGCCGCCCATCGAGCCCTACCTGGTCGGCCGCGAGAAGATCCGGGAGTTCGCCCGGGCGATCGGCGCCACCGAAGCGGAGTATTACGACCCTGAGGCGGCCCGTGCTCTCGGCTACCCCGACGTGGTGGCGCCGCCGACCTTCCCGGTCGCGATCACGATGTCGGCCAGCCGGCAGATCGTCAGCGACCCGGAGCTGGGTCTGGACTACAGCCGGGTCGTGCACGGCGACCAGAAGTTCGTCTACACCCGTCCAGTGGTCGCCGGTGACGCCCTCGTCTGTGTGAACTCGGTCGACGAGATCCTCAGCCGGGGCGGCCACGAGTTCATCACCACCCGGACCGAGGTGACCACCGAGGCCGGCGAGCCGGTCGTGACCGTCTGGTCGAAACTCGTGCAGCGGGGAGAGCACTGATGAGCGAGACACTGGAACCGCAGACCTTCCGGGTGACCCGGGCCGATCTGGTGCGCTATGCGGGCGCCTCCGGCGATTTCAACCCGATTCACTGGAGTGACCGCGTCGCCACCGGGGTGGGCCTTCCCGGCGTCATCGCGCACGGCATGTTCACGATGGCTCTGGTGGGCCGCGCGGTCACCACGTGGGCCGGTGCCGGGGACGCGGTCGTCGAGTTCGGTGTGCGGTTCAGCAAGCCCGTTCCGGTGCCCGACACCGACGAGGGGACCGAAGTCGTGGTGTCCGCCACGATCAAGGAGGTCACCAGCGAGGGACACACTCGGCTGAGCCTGACTGCCACATGCAACGGCGACAAGGTACTGTCCTTAGCGCAGGCGCTCATCAGGAAGCGGTAACCCCGGTTGGGATAAGACCGGGCGGACCCGTACACTGGTGCGCCGTGGGCCTCTGAAGTCGAGAGACGACAGATCCCACATAGGGGTGTAGCTCAATTGGCAGAGCAGCGGTCTCCAAAACCGCAGGCTGCAGGTTCAAGTCCTGTCACCCCTGCGCATTTCTCCTCGACGTGCCCGCCCGGTGCGCGGTTCGCACAAATTCCGCGTCCGGTCTAGCTCTGACAGGAACTCAAGACCACCGACGACGGAAGTAGGACGAAGTGGCCGAGAAGGACCGGCCCGGTGACGACGTCCCGGGTGACGACGAGGTTCTCGCCGACGCCACCGCCGGCGGTGGTGCTCCGGACGATGACGCCGATGAGGCGCTGAACCGGGACGGTGGAACCGCACTCGCCGAGCGTTCGCAGGACGAGACCCCGAGGACCAAGAAGTCCCGGGGCAAGGGTCCGATCGGTCGTGTGGGCGGTTTCTTCCGCGAGGTCACCAGCGAACTTCGTAAGGTCATCTGGCCGACCCGCAAGGAACTTCTTACCTACACCGGTGTGGTCATCGTCTTCGTGGTAATCATGACGACTCTGGTCGCCGGCCTGGACTACGGCTTCGGTAAGGCGATCCTCGCGGCGCTGGGTTAGACCCCCGCGAGTCCGACCGACGTTACATTTCTGGAAGTGAGCGAGCGTGCCTGAGTACGACGACGAGACAGTTGACGAGCAGTCGTCGCTGGCGATCGACGAGTCGGTAGAGGCGGCCGACGACGAGTCGGCCGTGGCCCAGGCGCCCGAGGCTGACGAGGACTACGACCCCGTCAAGGAGCTGCGGCAGAAGCTGCGGTACGCGCCCGGTGACTGGTACGTGGTGCACTCCTACGCCGGTTACGAGAACAAGGTCAAGACCAACCTCGAGACCCGGATCACGAGCCTCGACATGGAGGAGTTCATCTTCCAGGTCGAGGTTCCGACCCGCGAAGAGGTCGAGGTCAAGAACGGCAAGCGCAACCAGGTGCAGGCCAAGGTCTTCCCGGGCTACATCCTGGTCCGGATGGACCTGACGCCGGAGTCCTACTCCTGTGTGCGCAACACCCCCGGTGTGACCGGCTTCGTGGGTGCCACCGACCGGGTCGACCGCCCGGCTCCGCTCTCGCTCGACGAGGTGCTGAAGTGGCTGGCCCCGGCGGTTCAGGCCGAGGAGAAGAAGTCGAAGCCCGAGATCAGGGTGCTCGACTTCGAGGTGGGTGACTCGGTCACCGTCACCGACGGCGCGTTCGCTTCGCTGCCGGCCTCGATCAGCGAGATCAACGCCGACCAGCAGAAGCTCAAGGTCCTGGTTTCGATCTTCGGCCGCGAGACTCCGGTCGAGCTGAACTTCAACCAGGTCACCAAGATCTGATCGCCGGAATCCCGGCGGTATCAGTGGGAGGGGCCGTGCGCATCGACGATGCGTGAGCGGCCCCGCCATCTACCACAGGAGTAAAGAAATGGCACAGCGCAGCAAGGCCTACCGCGCCGCGGCTGAGAAGATCGACGCCAACAAGCTCTACGAGCCCAAGGACGCGGTCGTTCTCGCCAAGGAGACCAACCCGGTCAAGTTCGACGCCACCGTCGAGGTCGCGATGCGCCTCGGTGTCGACCCGCGTAAGGCCGACCAGATGGTCCGCGGCGTCGTCAACCTGCCGCACGGCACCGGTAAGACCGCCCGCGTCATCGTGTTCGCCCAGGGCGCGAAGGCCGAAGAGGCCGTCGCGGCCGGCGCTGACGAGGTCGGCACCGACGAGCTCGTCGCCCGGATCCAGGGTGGCTGGCTGGACTTCGACGCCGCGATCGCGACGCCGGACCAGATGGCCAAGATCGGCCGGATCGCCCGGATCCTCGGCCCGCGTGGCCTCATGCCGAACCCGAAGACCGGCACCGTCACCGTCGACGTGACCAAGGCCGTCAACGAGATCAAGGGCGGCAAGATCACCTTCCGGGTGGACAAGCACTCGAACCTGCACCTGATCATCGGCAAGGCGTCGTTCTCGGCGGAGCAGCTGCTCGACAACTACGCGTCGGTGCTCGAGGAGGTCCTCCGGGCCAAGCCGTCCGCCGCCAAGGGCAAGTACCTGAAGAAGGTCACGGTCGCCACCACGATGGGCCCCGGCGTCCAGATCGACCCGAACGTCGTGAAGAACGTGCGCGGCGAAGCCAACGCCTGATCCACCGCTTGACGAAAACCCCCGGGCCCTCCGCCCGGGGGTTTTCGCGTCGGGGAGTCTGTGGAAGGCTTCCGGCCGTGCGTTTCGACAAGGTCTGGTTCCGGTACGCCCGCCGCGCCCCGTGGACACTGCACGACGTCGACGCGACGGTGCAGCCCGGCCGGGTGACGGTGGTCCTCGGCCACAACGGCGCCGGCAAGTCCACCCTGCTCCAGTTGGCGGCCGGCGTGCTGCGCCCGTCCCGTGGCGTGATCCGGGACCGCCCGCGGACCGTCGGCTGGGTTCCCGAGCGGTTCCCGGCGGCGCAGCCGTTCACCACGCTCGGCTACCTGCGAGCGATGGCCGAGGTCCGCGGCCTGCCGGCGAGTGCGGTCGACCCGTGGATCGACCGGCTGAACCTGACCGCCCACGTCGGCACTGCGCTGCCCGACCTCTCCAAGGGCACCGCCCAGAAGGTCGGCCTCGCCCAGGCCCTGCTGACCCCGCCCGGCCTGCTGATCCTCGACGAACCGTGGGAGGGCCTTGACGCCCAGTCCCGCGAACTGATCCCCCAACTGGTGGCCGAGGTGACCACGGGCGGGGGAGCGGTCCTGGTCAGCGACCACCGAGGCGAGATTGCCACACTCCCGAACGCCGTGCGCTGGACGATCACCGCCCAGACCCTCACTCCGGTGGTGCCCTCGGATACGGCGCCGGAGTCGGACGAGGTGGTCGTCGAGGTGGTGGTTCGGCGGGACGATGCGGCCGCTGCGGTGGACCGGCTGAGCGCGGCCGGTCACCGTGTCCTGGGCGTCCGGGAGAAGACCCCGGCGGCGGTACGAGTGACAAGCGGCACAGTCCCGGACGCTCACCACACGGGCGAGCGAGCCGCGGGCGAACGAGCACCGGGCGCCGCGGATCCGGGGGACCGTTCGTCCCTCGTACCGGCGAATCCGCTCGTCGAGGAGGACCAGCGATGATCGCGCTCGCACGGATGCGCCTGACCGGCTTTCTGCGGGGCGGCCGGGCCCTCGCCCCGCTGATCACCCTGCTGGCGATCCTGTCCGTCCTGTACGGCGGTGGAGCAGCCCCGGCCGCCTCCGCATACGGGTACTCGGCCGTCTGCCTCTTCCCGATCCTGGCCTGGCTCACCAAACTGCTGCTGGACACCGAACCGGACACTCAGCGCCGTCTGGCCCGCCTCGCCGTCGGCCCGGTCCGGGAAGCGACCGCGGGCCTGCTGGCGGCCTTGGTGCTGGCCGCGGTGGCGTGTCTGCTCGCGATGCTGGCCCCGTGGCCGTTCCGGGCGATCAGCATGCCGAACCCGGTTTCGGGTGAGCCCACGATCGTGACCGGTGTGCTTCTCGGCCTGCTCGCCCACCTGCTGTCGGTGCTGGCCGCGGTGGCCCTGGGCGCGCTGGCCGGCCGGGCCGTGACCCGCCGGGTACTGCCCGGTGTCGCGGTGCTGGTCACCGGCTCGATCCTGGCGATCGTGCTGGGCCTGCGCGGCTCGATCGCCCCGTGGCTGGTGCCGCCGGTGATGGCGACCGCCCGGGAACTGGGCGCCGGCCCGGCTCCCGCAGTGGGCACTATGACTCTGATCACCCTCTGGACGGTGCTCTGGTGCACCGCAATGGTCGGCATCTACGCCCGCCTGCGGCGATCCCGCGCCTGATCGGGTCGGGGCCGATTTGGAGTTCGGTACCGGTCCCGCGTACTGTTTCCCTTGAAGTTCCACCCATAGACCGCTGGTCGCCGCAACAACCGTTCTCAAGACGGATGTCGCGGCCGAAGGTCCCGCCACATGCGGGCGACCCGTGCAGGGGAGAACGGTTCGTGATCGCCGACCGCGCTCAGCGCGAGTTCGAGTTCGCCCCGTGCCCCGTGCCCGGGGCGTTTTGTTTTGTGCGGACCCTCTCGACCAGTGGACACAGCACTGAGAGAGGAGGGACATGGCGGACAAGCCGGTCCGGGCCGACAAGGCTTCGGCTGTTGCCGAACTGACGGACCACTTCCGTGCTTCGGCGGCCACCGTGTTGACCGAATACCGCGGCCTCACCGTTAAGGAGCTCACCGAGCTCCGGCGGTCGCTGGGCGGCGAGAACAAGTACACCGTCGCTAAGAACACGCTCGCGAAGCGTGCGGCGAACGACGCGGGTATCGAGGGTCTCGACGCGCTGTTCACCGGTCCTACCGCGCTCGCCTTCGTGAACGGTGACGTGGTCGAGGCGGCCAAGGGCATTCGTGCCTTCGCCAAGGCCCACCCCGTTCTCGTCATCAAGGGCGGTGTCTTCGAGGGCAAGGCCATCACGGCGGACGAGGTCAACAAGCTCGCTGACCTCGAGTCCCGTGAGGTGCTGCTGGCCAAGCTGGCCGGTGCCATGAAGGCGAACCTCAGCAAGGCTGCCGCGACCTTCCAGGCGCCCCTCACCAAGACGGTGCGCACGGTTGACGCTCTGCGGGCTGAGCGCGAAACGGCCGGTTCCGCGGAGGCCTGAGCCCTCGCGTGAACCGTTTAAACGTCAAAAGTACTTAGGAAAGGTTGCCTAACATGGCGAAGATCAGCACCGAAGACCTGCTCGACGCGTTCAAGGAAATGACCCTCATCGAGCTCTCCGAGTTCGTGAAGCAGTTCGAGGACGTCTTCGACGTCAAGGCTGCCGCCCCCGTCGCGGTTGCCGGCCCGGCCGCCACCACTGCCGAGCCCGAGGCCGAGAAGGACTCCTTCGACGTTGTCCTCGAGGGCGACGGTGGCAAGAAGATCCAGGTCATCAAGGTCGTGCGTGAGCTGACCGGCCTGGGCCTCAAGGAGGCCAAGGACGCCGTCGAGTCCGCCCCCAAGGCGATCCTCGAGGGTGTCAACAAGGAGAAGGCCGAGGCCGCCAAGGCCAAGCTCGAGGGTGAGGGTGCCAAGGTCACCCTCAAGTGACCTAACGCTCCACAGTGTTATCCGTCGATGGCGGAGATCCGTTCGCGGTTCTCCGTCATCGACTTTTTTGCCGCTGTCCGCGCAGGTCATGGATGGCTCGGCGACGTAGGCGGCAAAGACTTACAAAGCTCGCGTTTCATGCCTTAAAGCCTGTTCGGTGCGCCAGGTGGATGACTGCGGATGTCCGACCCGCGCCAGAGCCCTTGACTGTGTGTCGCCCGCCAGGCACGCTGACAGCAGCAAGTTTCCGCGCTTGCGACAGCCGCCCTATGGGTAACGGGTGCATGCCCGATGCTCAACGGACCGGCACCAGAGGACAGCTTCCGCGTTTCTGAGCGGCCCCCTCACCGCACTGACCGCCATTGCGCAGGTCAGGAAGGATGGGGACACGTTCCGCAGAACACCTCTGGTGTGGGGCTGGACAGCGGTTAGCCGAGCGGCTACACTGCTAGTTTGCGCTGCCTTCTGCCTTGCCTTCGACTGAGATATCCGTGTGGATAACTCTCTTGGGGGCTCATTGGAGTGCACGCAGACCAGTTGCACCAGCAACTTAGCCGCACCGCAGCACCGGTCCTCGGAAGGACGCATCTTGGCAGCTTCCCGCCCTGCGAAGACCAGCCGTACGTCGAGCGCTTACGCACCCCGCCGGGTCTCTTTCGGCCGGATCACCGAGCAGCTAGAGGTCCCCAACCTCCTCGCCCTCCAGACGGACTCCTTCGACTGGCTGGTAGGCAACGAGACTTGGCAGACCCGGACGACGGACGACCCGCACGCCCACTCGGGCCTCGCAGAGATCCTCGAAGAGATCAGTCCCATTGAGGACTTCTCCGGCACCATGTCGCTGTCCTTCTCAGCTCCGCGCTTCGACGAGGTCAAGGCCTCGATTGAGGAGTGCAAGGAGAAGGACCTGACTTACTGTGCCCCGCTGTTCGTGACCGCGGAGTTCACCAACAACACCACTGGCGAGATCAAGAGCCAGACCGTGTTCATGGGTGACTTCCCGATGATGACCCCCAAGGGGACGTTCGTCATCAACGGCACCGAGCGGGTCGTGGTGAGCCAGCTCGTCCGTTCGCCGGGCGTGTATTTCACCAAGGAGCCGGACAAGACCTCCGACCGCGACCTCACCAGCGTCAAGGTCATCCCGAGCCGGGGTGCCTGGCTCGAGTTCGACATCGACAAGCGTGACACCGTCGGTGTGCGTATCGACCGCAAGCGCCGGCAGGCCGTCACCGTCCTGCTCAAGGCGATCGGCTGGTCCGCTGACCAGATCCGTGAGCGTTTCGGCTGGTCCGAGCTGCTCATGACGACTCTGGAGAAGGACCACATCGCGGGCCAGGACGAGGCCCTGCTAGACATCTACCGCAAACTGCGCCCTGGCGAGCCGCCGACGCGCGAGAACGCCCAGACCCTGCTCGACAACCTCTTCTTCAACCCGAAGCGGTATGACGTCGCCAAGGTCGGCCGTTACAAGTTCAACAAGAAGCTCGAGATCGACGTCCCGATCGTCCGGGGCACGCTGACCGAGGAAGACATCGTCAAGACCGTGGACTACCTCTGCCGGCTGCACGCCGGTGAGGATGGCTACGAGGCCGACGACATCGACCACTTCGGTAACCGTCGCCTCCGCACCGTCGGCGAGCTCATCCAGAACCAGGTGCGCGTCGGCCTGTCCCGGATGGAGCGCGTCGTCCGTGAGCGGATGACGACCCAGGACGTCGAGGCGATCACGCCGCAGACCCTGATCAACATCCGCCCCGTGGTGGCTGCGATCAAGGAGTTCTTCGGTACGTCGCAGCTGTCGCAGTTCATGGACCAGACCAACCCGCTCGCGGGTCTGACCCACCGTCGCCGTCTGTCGGCGCTCGGCCCGGGTGGTCTGTCCCGTGAGCGGGCCGGCTTCGAGGTCCGTGACGTGCACCCGTCCCACTACGGCCGGATGTGCCCGATCGAGACCCCGGAAGGCCCGAACATCGGCCTGATCGGTGCTCTCTCGACGTTCGCGCGGGTCAACCCGTTCGGCTTCATCGAGACGCCGTACCGCAAGGTCCAGGCCGGTGTCGTCACCGACGAGGTGCACTACCTCACGGCCGACGAGGAAGACCGGTACATCAAGGCCCAGGCGAACGCCGTGCTGGCCAGCGACAACACCTTCGCCCAGGACCGCGTCCTGGTCCGCCGTAAGGGCGGTGAAGTCGACTACGTGCCCGGCACCGAGGTCGACTACATGGACGTGTCGCCGCGGCAGATGACGTCCGTCGCGACCGCGATGATCCCCTTCCTCGAGCACGACGACGCCAACCGCGCACTGATGGGCGCGAACATGCAGCGCCAGGCGGTGCCGCTGGTCAAGGCCGAGGCGCCGCTGGTCGGTACGGGTATGGAGTTCCGCGCCGCGGTCGACGCCGGTGACGTTGTCGTCGCCGAGGTCGCCGGTGTGGTCGAGGACCTGTGTGCCGACTACGTGACGGTGCACCAGGACGACGGCCACCGCCGGACCTACCTGCTGCACAAGTTCCGTCGCTCGAACGCCGGCTCCTGCGTCAACCAGAAGCCGGTCGTCTTCGAGGGTGACCGGGTCGAGGCCGGCCAGGTCATCGCCGACGGTCCCTGCACCGACGAGGGCGAGATGGCCCTGGGCCGCAACCTCCTCGTCGCGTTCATGTGCTGGGAAGGCCACAACTACGAGGACGCGATCATCCTGTCGCAGCGCCTCGTGCAGCAGGACGTCCTCACCTCGATTCACATCGAGGAGCACGAGGTCGACGCCCGCGACACCAAGCTCGGCCCGGAAGAGATCACCCGCGACATCCCCAACGTCAGCGAGGAAATGCTCGCTGACCTGGACGAGCGCGGCATCATCCGGATCGGCGCCGAGGTCGTTCCCGGCGACATCCTGGTCGGCAAGGTCACGCCCAAGGGTGAGACCGAGCTGACCCCGGAGGAGCGTCTGCTCCGCGCGATCTTCGGTGAGAAGGCCCGGGAAGTCCGGGACACCTCGCTGAAGGTTCCGCACGGCGAGACCGGCACCGTCATCGGTGTCCGGACGTTCTCCCGCGAGGACGGCGACGAGCTGCCCCCCGGTGTGAACGAGCTGGTCCGGGTCTACGTCGCCCAGAAGCGCAAGATCCAGGACGGTGACAAGCTCGCCGGTCGTCACGGCAACAAGGGCGTCATCTCCAAGATCCTGCCGGTCGAGGACATGCCGTTCCTCGAGGACGGTACGCCTGTCGACATCGTGCTCAACCCGCTCGGTGTGCCCTCGCGGATGAACATCGGCCAGGTTCTGGAGACCCACCTCGGGTGGATCGCCAAGACCGGCTGGTCGGTCGAGGGTGACGACGAGGAGTGGAAGCGTCAGCTCCGCTCGATCGAAGCCCACGAGTCCGAGGCCGACAGCAATGTCGCGACCCCGGTCTTCGACGGCGCGCAGGAAGAAGAGATCAAGGGTCTGCTCGAGTCGACGCTGGTCAACCGCGACGGTAAGCGGCTGGTCAACGGCGACGGTAAGGCGCACCTGTTCGACGGCCGCTCGGGTGAGCCGCTGCCGGACCCGATCTCGGTCGGCTACGTCTACATCCTGAAGCTGAACCACCTGGTCGACGACAAGATCCACGCTCGTTCGACCGGTCCGTACTCGATGATCACGCAGCAGCCGCTGGGTGGTAAAGCGCAGTTCGGTGGTCAGCGTTTCGGTGAGATGGAGTGCTGGGCCATGCAGGCCTACGGCGCCGCTTACGCGCTGCAGGAACTGCTCACCATCAAGTCCGACGACGTCCTCGGCCGAGTGAAGGTCTACGAGGCCATCGTCAAGGGCGAGAACATCCCCGAGCCGGGAATCCCGGAGTCGTTCAAGGTGCTTCTCAAGGAGCTCCAGTCGCTGTGCCTGAACGTTGAGGTGCTTTCCAGCGACGGCGTTGCCCTGGAGATGCGCGAGACCGACGACGAGGTCTTCCGGGCCGCGGAGGAACTCGGCATCGACCTGTCCCGTCGCCCGAACGAGGGCGTCAGCAGCGTCGAAGAGATCTGACGGAAAGCGGCTCCGGCTTTGTAACAGAAGCCGGAGCCGCTCCCGCCGGCCTTGAATTCACCCGAGCAACGAAACACGAGGGATAGTCCAAGTGCTCGACGTCAACTTCTTCGACGAGTTGCGCATCGGCCTTGCTACCGCTGACGACATCCGGCAGTGGTCGCACGGCGAGGTCAAGAAGCCCGAGACGATCAACTACCGCACCCTCAAGCCCGAGAAGGACGGACTCTTCTGCGAGAAGATCTTCGGTCCTCAACGGGACTGGGAGTGCTATTGCGGCAAATACAAGCGGGTCCGGTTCAAGGGCATCATCTGTGAGCGCTGCGGCGTCGAGGTGACCCGGTCCAAGGTCCGCCGTGAGCGCATGGGTCACATCGAGCTGGCCGCGTCGGTGACCCACATCTGGTACTTCAAGGGTGTCCCGAGCCGTCTGGGCTATCTGCTCGACCTGGCTCCCAAGGACCTTGAGAAGATCATCTACTTCGCCTCGTACGTGATCACGAGCGTTGACGCCGAGTCGCGTCACCGTGACATGTCCACGATCGAGAACGAGATCTTCGCCGAGAAGCGCCAGTCCGAGAACAGCCGCGACTCCGAGATCGAGAAGCGGGCCGCCAAGCTGGAGCAGGACCTCGCCGAGCTTGAGGCCGAGGGTGCCAAGGCCGACGTGCGCCGCAAGGTCAAGGAAGCCGGCGAGCGCGAGATGCGCCAGATCCGGGACAAGGCGCAGCGCGAGATCGACCGTCTCGACGAGGTGCTCGACACCTTCCGCAAGCTCGACTCGAAGCAGCTGGTCACCGACGAGCTGCTCTACCGCGAGCTGCGCGACCGCTTCGGTGAGTACTTCACCGGTGGCATGGGCGCCGAGGCCATCAAGGCCCTGCTGCAGAACATGGACCTGGACGCTGAGGCGGAGAACCTTCGGGAGATCATCCGCAGCGGTAAGGGGCAGCGGAAGATCCGGGCGCTCAAGCGGCTCAAGGTCGTCGCGGCGTTCCTGAACACCCGTAACTCGCCGCTCGGCATGGTCCTGGACTGCGTCCCGGTCATCCCGCCGGACCTGCGCCCGATGGTGCAGCTCGACGGTGGCCGTTTCGCGACCTCCGACCTGAACGACCTGTACCGCCGGGTCATCAACCGGAACAACCGCCTCAAGCGTCTGATCGACCTCGGTGCCCCCGAGATCATCGTGAACAACGAGAAGCGGATGCTTCAGGAGGCCGTCGACGCGCTGTTCGACAACGGCCGTCGTGGCCGTCCGGTCACCGGTCCGGGTAACCGGCCGCTGAAGTCGCTGTCCGACATGCTCAAGGGCAAGCAGGGCCGGTTCCGTCAGAACCTGCTCGGCAAGCGCGTGGACTACTCCGGTCGTTCCGTCATCGTCGTCGGCCCCCGGCTCAAGCTGCACCAGTGCGGCCTGCCGAAGCAGATGGCGCTGGAGCTGTTCAAGCCGTTCGTGATGAAGCGCCTGGTCGACCTGAACCACGCGCAGAACATCAAGTCCGCCAAGCGGATGGTCGAGCGTCAGCGCCCGGTCGTGTGGGACGTCCTCGAAGAGGTCATCTCCGAGCACCCGGTTCTGCTGAACCGCGCACCGACCCTGCACCGTCTCGGCATCCAGGCCTTCGAGCCCCAGCTGGTCGAGGGCAAGGCCATCCAGATCCACCCGCTCGTCTGTACCGCGTTCAACGCGGACTTCGACGGTGACCAGATGGCGGTGCACGTGCCGCTGTCGGCCGAGGCTCAGGCCGAGGCCCGGATCCTGATGCTGTCGTCGAACAACATCCTCAAGCCGGCCGACGGCAAGCCGGTCACCATGCCCACCCAGGACATGGTCATCGGCCTGTACTACCTGACGCACCTCACTGTCGGTGCCAAGGGCGAAGGCCGGGTGTTCAGCTCCGACGCTGAGGCGCGGATGGCGTTCGACAACGGCGAGCTGCACCTTCAGGCGAAGGTGAAGATCCGCCTTCGCGAGATCATCGGTGTCGACAACGGTGCCAAGGGTGACCAGTGGGTCGCTCCGGAGGAGTGGGTGGAGGGCGACCAGGTTCTGGTCGAGACCACCCTGGGCCGGGTCATCTTCAACGAGACCCTGCCCCCGGGCTACCGGTACGTGAACTACGAGATCCGCAAGGGTCAGCTGTCGGCGATCGTCAACGACCTCGCCGAGCGCTTCCCCAAGGTCGCGCTGGCCGCGACCCTGGACGCGCTCAAGGAGGCCGGTTTCCACTGGGCCACCTGGTCCGGTGTGACGATCGGTATGGGCGACGTCATCGCGCCGCCGCGTAAGCCGGAGATCCTCGCCAAGTACCAGGCCGAGGCCGACCGGATCGACAAGCAGTACCAGCGTGGTCTGATGACCGGTGAAGAGCGCCGCGGCGAGCTCATCGAGATCTGGACCAAGGCGACGAACGAGATCTCCAAGGAGATGGAGTCCGCGCTGCCGCAGGAGAACCCGCTCTGGGTCATGATCAACTCCGGCGCTCGCGGTAACCTCCTCCAGCTCCGGCAGATCGCCGCGATCCGTGGTCTGGTGGCCAACCCCAAGGGTGAGATCATCCCGCGGCCGATCACCTCCTCGTACCGCGAGGGTCTGACCGTTCTGGAGTACTTCATCTCCACGCACGGTGCCCGTAAGGGTCTTGCCGACACCGCGCTGCGTACCGCCGACTCGGGCTACCTGACCCGTCGTCTGGTGGACGTCTCGCAGGACGTCATCATCCGCGAGGAGGACTGCGGCACCGAGCGCGCGATCCCGATGGCGGTCACCGACGCCGAGAAGGTCGACGGCAAGCTGGTCGTGCACGTGCACGCTGAGACCGGCGTGCACGCCCGGACGCTGGCTGACAACATCGACGACGCCAACGGCAACCGTGTGGTGTCGCGTGGTGACGACCTCAACTCGATCATGGTGGAAGCGCTTGTCGCAGCCGGCGTCGAGACGGTCCGGGTGCGCAGCGTCCTGACCTGTGAGTCGAAGCTCGGTGTGTGTGCGGCCTGCTACGGCCGTTCACTGCCGACCGGCAAGGCGGTCGACATCGGCGAGGCGGTCGGCATCATCGCGGCCCAGTCGATCGGTGAGCCCGGCACGCAGCTGACGATGCGTACCTTCCACACCGGTGGTGTCGCGGGTGAGGACATCACCCAGGGTCTGCCGCGTGTCCAGGAGATCTTCGAGGCCCGCGTTCCCAAGGGCAAGGCGCCCATCGCCGACACCCCGGGACGTGTGCGGATCGAGGACGGCGAGCGCTCGCGCAAGATCATCGTGGTGCCGGACGACGGCAGCGAGGAGATCGTCTACGACAAGATCTCCAAGCGCGTCAAGCTGCGCATCCCGGACGGCGGCCACGTCGGCGTCGGCGAGAAGCTCACCGAGGGCACCATCGACCCGCACGAGCTGCTGCGCATCATGGGCCCGCGCGCGGTCCAGGTCCACCTGACCAGTGAGGTCCAGGAGGTCTACCGCTCGCAGGGTGTGCTGATCCACGACAAGCACATCGAGATCATCATCCGCCAGATGCTCAAGCGGGTGACGGTCATCGACTCGGGTGCCGCGGAGTTCCTGCCGGGCATCCTGGTCGACCGGGCGCTCTTCGAGTCCGAGAATCGCCGGATCGTCGGCGAGGGTGGTGAGCCCGCCGCCGGTCGCCCGGTGCTGATGGGTATCACCAAGGCCTCGCTGGCGACCGACTCCTGGCTCTCGGCGGCCTCCTTCCAGGAGACCACCCGGGTGCTCACCGACGCTGCGATCAACTCGCGCAGCGACTCGCTGGTGGGCCTCAAGGAGAACGTCATCATCGGCAAGCTCATCCCGGCCGGTACCGGTATCTCCAAGTACCGCAACATCCGGGTCGAGCCGACCGAGGAGGCCAAGGCGAAGGTGTACTCGATGACCGGGTACCCGGAGACCGACTACGGCTTCGGGCCGGCCAGTGGGCAGGCTGTGCCGCTGGACGACTTCGACTTCGGGTCGTACCGCTAAGGGTTTTCGCACCATCCACAGCACGGGGCGGTCGCGCGATGCGCGGCCGCCCCGCACTGCTTTCTAGAATGGCCGGGTGACGTATCCCGCTGTGCCCGCCCGCCACCCGCTGGACCCGGAGCCGGTGCCGTCCACCAAGGCACGGGCGGTCTTCGCGCTCGGCCTGGTGGGGTTGCTCACCGGCCCGCTGGTCGGTGGGGTGATCCCCGCCACTCTGGCCCTTCTGCTGGCTCGTCAGACGAGCCGTCAGGTCTATGCGGCCGGCGGCTTCCTGACCGGCTCGGTGTGGATCAGGCGGGGCACTCAGCTGGCCTGGGTGGGCATCGTGCTGACGATCGCCGCGCTGGTGGTGCTGCTGATCGCCGGGCTGCTGCATCTGGCCGCCACTCCCGGGGCGCAGGACTTCGCGCCGGGCACCGACTGAGTGCGCGGCCACCCGCACCGGGTGGGCTGCGCCCCAGCTCGTACGAGTGACATGCTTCGGATATGACGCAACCCCCGGGCGCCGCCTATCCACCGCCGCAGCCGGGCCCGCCGTACTACTCGCCGTACGGCCAGCCGCCTCCGTACGGGGCACCCCCGCCGTTCGCCCCCGCCCCGCCTCCGCCTCCGGTGGTCGCCGGCTGGCAACCGGAGCGGGTGGATCAGGTGACCGGGACCGGGTTCGGTCTCGTCCACTTCCAGGTGGCGCCGATCACGTCGGGACCGGCCATCGGTTCGCTGGTCGCCGGCATCGCCGCGATCCTCGTCGCCTTAGCGGTCTTCTGCTTCGGGCTGGCCGGCGCTCAGGAGGGCTGGGGCGGCTGGGTTGCCGGGGCTTTCACCCTGCTCAGCGTGCTCGCGTGCGCGGGAGCGGTGACAGCAGCCCTGATCGCCCGGCGGCAGATCACGCGCTCAGCTCAGCCCGGGAGAGTACGGTTCACCGGGCGGGGTCTCACGATCGGTGGGATGGTGTGCGGAATCGCCGGTGCGGCACTGTCCTTGGTGGGGCTGTCACTGGGCCTGGTGGTGCAGTTGTCCTGAGGTCAGGGGCGACTGAGGGGGCCGTTCACAGCCGGGATCCGGCACCGCCACGATGGCTCGCCAGAGCACCCGGTACACTGGTATACGGAGATGTCCATCGTGCGATTCTGGGTTCATTTTGACCTGGCTGCGCAGGGTGGGTAGTCTTTCCCCTCGTGCCCGGGCTCGCCCGGGCAACTCGTGCGTGCGCCCGAATCGGAATGTGCGACGGGTATCAAGCACCACGACGGGTGCTAGGTCCCAGACCGGTGAGAACAGGCCTGGAATCGAGTCCCTGACAAAGACAAAGCCGGAGCGCGCGAACCTTCGCGTGTGATGGGACCGTGAGCCGGACGACACGCCCGACCGCGGGTGTGGGAGGCCCCCCCTCGGGGAGCAGCCCGCACACAGATGCAGACATACACGGTGCGGCCGCCAAACAGGAGCGGCCGAAGGGAGCGGAGAAACCCGGTGCCCACGATCCAGCAGCTGGTCCGAAAGGGCCGCCAGGCGAAGACGAGCAAGACCAAGACGCCGGCGCTGAAGGGGAGTCCTCAGCGGCGCGGCGTGTGCACGCGCGTGTACACCACTACTCCCAAGAAGCCGAACTCCGCGCTGCGCAAGGTCGCTCGTGTGAAGCTCAGCAGCCAGATCGAGGTGACGGCGTACATCCCGGGCGTCGGCCACAACCTGCAGGAGCACTCGATCGTGCTCGTGCGTGGCGGTCGTGTTAAGGACCTTCCGGGCGTTCGCTACAAGATCGTTCGTGGTTCGCTGGACACGCAGGGCGTCCGCAACCGCAAGCAGGCCCGCAGCCGTTACGGCGCGAAGAAGGAGAAGAGCTGATATGCCGCGTAAGGGACCCGCTCCGCGCCACCCGGTGGTCGCTGACCCGGTGTACAACTCCCCGCTGGTAACTCAGCTGGTCAACAAGATCCTGGTCGCCGGCAAGCGTCAGCTCGCCGAGCGGATCGTGTACGGAGCCCTGGAAGGTGCCCGCGAGAAGAGCGGCACCGACCCGGTGGTCATCCTCAAGCGCGCCATGGACAACGTCAAGCCGACCCTCGAGGTCCGCAGCCGCCGCGTCGGTGGCGCGACCTACCAGGTCCCGGTCGAGGTGCGCACCCCGCGCCAGACCACCCTGGGTCTGCGCTGGTTGGTCCAGTACTCCAAGGCCCGCCGCGAGAAGACCATGATCGAGCGTCTCCAGAACGAGCTGCTCGACGCCAGCAACGGCCTGGGTGCCGCTGTCAAGCGTCGCGAGGACACTCACAAGATGGCGGAGTCCAACAAGGCCTTCGCGCACTACCGCTGGTAAGACACCTGCTGAGGCCCGGCACACCGCCGGGCCATGGCAGTCGTACCGGTCCACGAGACGACGACGAAGAAAAGTAGGGATGGAAGTGGCCGCCGCAGACGCGCTCGCCAAGGTTCGCAACATCGGCATCATGGCGCACATCGATGCTGGTAAGACCACGACGACCGAGCGAATCCTGTTCTACACCGGCATCACGTACAAGATCGGTGAGGTCCACGAGGGCGCTGCCGTCATGGACTGGATGGAACAGGAGCAGGAGCGCGGTATCACCATCACTTCCGCCGCCACCAAGTGCGAGTGGAAGGGTCACACGATCCAGATCATCGACACGCCCGGCCACGTCGACTTCACGGTCGAGGTCGAGCGGTCGCTGCGTGTGCTCGATGGTGCGGTCGCGGTGTACGACGGTGTGGCCGGCGTGGAGCCGCAGACCGAGAACGTCTGGCGCCAGGCGGACAAGTACAACGTTCCCCGGATGTGCTTCGTCAACAAGCTCGACCGGACCGGTGCCGACTTCTTCCGCTGCGTGCAGATGATGATCGACCGGCTCAACGCGACGCCGCTGGTGCTCCAGATCCCGATCGGGCTCGAGGGTGACCACATCGGTGTCGTCGACCTGATCGAGATGCGCGCGCTCACCTGGCGTGGGGAGACCCAGAAGGGTGACGACTACGCGGTCGAGGAGATCCCGGCCGACCTGGTCGACTCCGCGAACGAGTGGCGCGAGAAGCTGATCGAGACTCTCGCTGACGTCGACGACGAAGTGATGGTCAAGTACCTCGACGGCGAAGAGGTCTCGATTCCGGAGATCCGGGCCGCCATCCGGCGTTCCACGATCGCCAGCAAGGCCAACCCGGTGCTCTGCGGCTCGGCGTTCAAGAACAAGGGTGTGCAGCCGATGCTGGACGCCGTTGTCGAGTTCCTGCCGTCGCCGCTGGACGTTCCGGCCATCGAGGGCACCGCGACCGACGGCGAGACCGTCGTGCTGCGCAAGCCGTCGAACGACGAGCCCTTCTCGGCCCTGGCCTTCAAGATCCAGACCGACAAGCACCTCGGCAAGCTGACGTACGTCCGGGTCTACTCCGGGACGCTCGAAACCGGTACTCAGGTGACCAACTCCACCAAGGACCGCAAAGAGCGCATCGGCAAGATCTACCAGATGCACGCGAACAAGCGTGAAGAGCGTTCGTCCGCGCAGGCCGGCGACATCATCGCCGTCCAGGGTCTCAAGCAGACCACCACGGGCGACACGCTTGCCGACCCGGCCAAGCCGGTAATCCTGGAATCGATGTCGTTCCCGGAGCCGGTCATCCAGGTCGCCATCGAGCCGAAGACCAAGTCGGACCAGGAGAAGCTGGGCACCGCGATCCAGCGTCTGGCCGAGGAGGACCCGACCTTCCGCGTCTTCAACGACGAGGAGACCGGTCAGACGATCATCGCCGGCATGGGCGAGCTCCACCTGGACATTCTGGTGGACCGCATGCGCCGCGAGTTCGGCGTCGAGGCGAACATCGGTAAGCCGCAGGTGGCGTACCGCGAGACGATCCGCGGCACCGTGGAGAAGCTCACGTACGTTCACAAGAAGCAGACCGGTGGTTCCGGCCAGTACGCGAAGGTCGTCGTCACGGTCGGCCCGCTGGAGATGACCGCGGACGGTCCCACGTACGAGTTCGTCAACGCAGTGTCCGGTGGCCGTATCCCCAAGGAGTTCATTCCTTCGGTGGACGCGGGCGCGCAGGACTCCCTGCAGTACGGCGTCCTCGCTGGTTACCCGCTGGTCGGCGTCAAGTTCACGCTGGTCGACGGTCAGTACCACGAGGTCGACTCGTCCGAGATGGCGTTCAAGATCGCCGGCTCCATCGCGATGAAGGAAGCGGCCCGCAAGGCCGACCCCGCGCTGCTGGAGCCGATGATGGCCGTTGAAGTCACCACCCCTGAGGACAACATGGGTGACGTCATCGGCGACCTCAACTCCCGCCGTGGCATGATCCAGTCGATGGAGGAGCGTCACGGCGCTCGTGTCATCAAGGCTCTGGTGCCGCTCTCGGAGATGTTCGGCTACGTCGGCGACCTGCGGTCGAAGACTGCGGGCCGGGCCAGCTACAGCATGCTGTTCGACTCCTACGCCGAGGTTCCCGCGAGCGTCGCGAAGGAGATCATCGCTAAGGCCACCGGCGCCTGACGCGTTGAGGCACGTGCGGCCCGTCGAGGGCCGCACGTGCACTAGCAGTCGACAGAGTCCTGAGCGCCTTACTGGCGTGCCGGGCGAAAAGAATTGATTCAGTCCACAGGAGGACACCAGTGGCGAAGGCGAAGTTCGAGCGGACTAAGCCGCACGTCAACATCGGCACCATTGGTCACATCGACCACGGTAAGACGACGCTGACTGCGGCCATCACGAAGGTCCTGCACGACGAGTTCCCCGACCTGAACCCGTACACCCCGTTCGACGAGATCGACAAGGCGCCTGAAGAGAAGGCCCGTGGCATCACGATCTCGATCGCGCACGTCGAGTACCAGACCGCGTCGCGTCACTACGCGCACGTGGACTGCCCCGGCCACGCTGACTACATCAAGAACATGATCACCGGTGCCGCCCAGATGGACGGTGCGATCCTGGTCGTGGCCGCCACTGACGGCCCGATGCCGCAGACCAAGGAGCACGTCCTCCTGGCCCGCCAGGTCGGCGTTCCTTACATCGTCGTCGCCCTGAACAAGAGCGACATGGTCGAGGACGAGGAGCTCCTGGAGCTCGTCGAGCTCGAGGTCCGCGAGCTGCTCAGCACCTACGAGTTCCCGGGCGACGACCTGCCGGTCGTTCGCGTGTCGGCGCTCAAGGCGCTCGAGGGCGACCCGGAGTGGACCGCCAAGCTCCTCGAGCTGATGGCCGCGGTCGACACCGCGATCCCGCAGCCCGAGCGTGACATCGAGAAGCCGTTCCTCATGCCGATCGAGGACGTCTTCACGATCACCGGCCGTGGCACCGTGGTGACCGGTCGCGCCGAGCGTGGCATCCTCAAGCCGAACGAGGAGGTCGAGATCGTGGGCATCCGCGAGAAGTCGACCAAGACCGTTTGCACCGGCATCGAGATGTTCCGCAAGCTCCTCGACGAGGCGCGCGCGGGTGAGAACGTGGGTCTGCTGCTTCGTGGCATCAAGCGCGAAGACGTCGAGCGCGGCATGGTTGTCGTCAAGCCCGGCAGCAGCACCCCGCACACGGAGTTCGAGGGTCAGGTCTACATCCTCTCGAAGGAAGAGGGCGGCCGGCACACCCCGTTCTTCCAGAACTACCGCCCGCAGTTCTACTTCCGCACCACGGACGTCACCGGCGTCGTCACGCTGCCCGAGGGCACCGAGATGGTCATGCCCGGCGACTCCACCTCCATGTCCGTGAAGCTGATCCAGCCGATCGCCATGGAGCAGGGCCTGAAGTTCGCGATCCGTGAGGGTGGCCGCACCGTCGGCGCCGGAACGGTCACGAAGATCAACGTCTGATCTGAGAACTGTTGGCGACGCTCTCCGTGAGCTTCGGCTCACGGAGTGTCGTGAACAACTCTCAGAGGTGACCCCGATTAGCAATGCGGGATTGAATCCTGCATACTAGTCAGGTTGCGTCCGCGCGGGGTGGGTGGCTGTCTCGTATAGCTACCCACCCTCGCCGGGTGTCCGGGTGTGTTTTGTTTGCCGCCCGGCCCCTAGATTCCCGCGATCGGCGTCTGTCCCAGCAGTTAGGGGATAGGGGCTGAAGCAGAATGCCCAGCATTCTGTGAAGGGGCGCGACACGCCCGACCGCGGGGGTCGGACAACGCAGGATCAATGGTCCTGCGGGCATGCGGGGGCACCGCTTCCGCACGTAGCGGCATCGAGAGAAGGAAACAGAAGCCACCATGGCGGGACAGAAGATCCGCATCCGGCTCAAGGCCTATGACCACGAGGTCGTCGACTCCTCGGCACGGAAGATCGTCGAGACAGTCACGCGTACCGGGGCACAGGTCGCAGGCCCGGTGCCGCTGCCCACGGAGATCAACCGTTTCTGCGTGATCCGTTCGCCGCACAAGTACAAGGACTCGCGCGAGCACTTCGAGATGCGCACGCACAAGCGTCTGATCGACATCATCGACCCGACTCCGAAGACGGTCGACTCGCTTATGCGCCTCGACCTGCCGGCTGGCGTCGACATCGAGATCAAGCTGTAGGGACCGGACAATGGACAGGCAAGTGAAGGGGATCCTGGGCGCCAAGCTCGGCATGACCCAGGTCTGGGACAACAACAAGGTCGTCCCGGTAACCGTGGTGCAGGCCGGCCCGTGCGTCGTGACCCAGGTCCGCACCGATGAGAAGGACGGCTACGCGGCTGTCCAGCTGGCTTACGGCGCCATCGACCCGCGCAAGGTGAACAAGCCGGAAAGCGGCCAGTTCGCCAAGGCCGGCGTTTCGCCGCGCCGCCACATCGTGGAGCTGCGCACCGCCGACGCCAGCGAGTACGAGCTCGGCCAGGAAGTCACCGTCGACACGTTCGCGGTCGGCCAGCCGATCGACGTGACCGGTAAGACCAAGGGCAAGGGCTACGCCGGCGTCATGAAGCGGCACGGCTTCCACGGTCTCCGTGCGAGCCACGGTGTCGAGCGCAAGCACCGCTCGCCCGGTTCGATCGGCGCTTGCGCGACCCCCGGTCGCGTGTTCAAGGGCATGAAGATGGCCGGTCGCATGGGTGGCAAGCGCTTCACCGTGCAGAACCTGGTCATCCAGGCCGTTGACATCGAGCGCAACCTGATCCTGGTCCGCGGCGCGGTGCCCGGTCCCAAGGGCGCGCTGATCCTGGTCCGTTCCGCGTCGAAGAAGACCGCGAAGGGTGGTGCCAAGTGAGCTCGGTTGACGTGATCAACGCTGAGGGCGCCAAGGCCGGCTCTGTCGACCTGCCCGCCAAGGTCTTCGGCGTCGAGGCGAACATCCCGCTGATGCACCAGGTCGTCGTGGCGCAGCTGGCCGCGGCCCGTCAGGGCACGCACAAGGTCAAGACGCGCGGCGAGGTCGCCGGCGGCGGCAAGAAGCCGTACAAGCAGAAGGGCACCGGTCGCGCCCGTCAGGGCTCGATCCGCGCGCCTCAGTTCACCGGTGGTGGCGTCGTGCACGGTCCCGTGCCGCGTGACTACAGCCAGCGGACCCCCAAGAAGATGAAGGTCGCCGCTCTGCGGGGCGCCCTCTCCGACCGGGCCCGTGATGGCCGCGTGATCGTGGTCGAGTCCTTCGTCACCGGCGAGAAGCCGTCGACCAAGGCCGCGATCGCGACCCTGCGTAAGGTCGCCCAGACCACCAAGGTCCTGGTCGTTCTGGACAGCCAGGACGAACTGAACTGGGTGTCGCTGCGCAATGAGCCGTCCGTCCACCTCATCGAGGCCGGCCAGCTCAACACCTATGACGTGCTGGTCGCCGACGAGGTGGTCTTCACGAAGGTCGCGCTCGACGAGTTCCTCGGCGGGACCGAGAAGTCCGAGGAGGGCGACAAGTGAGCACGATCGCCGACCCGCGCGACATCATCGTCGCCCCGGTGGTCTCCGAGAAGAGCTACAGCGTTCTTGACCAGAACTGGTACACGTTCGAGGTCCGTCCGGACGCGAACAAGACCCAGATCAAGATCGCTATCCAGCAGATCTTCAACGTCCGCGTGCTGACCGTTAACACGGCGAACCGCGAGGGCAAGCGCAAGCGCACCAAGACCGGTTGGGGTCAGCGCAAGGCGACCAAGCGCGCCATGGTGAAGCTGGCTGACGGTGACCGTATCGAGGCCTTCGGCGGCCCGGTCAGCTAAGGGGTTTGTGAATCATGGCAATCCGTAAGTACAAGCCGACCACGCCGGGCCGTCGCGGCTCGAGCGTCGCCGACTTCGCTGAGATCACCCGGTCGACTCCGGAGAAGTCTCTTCTGGTCCCGCTGCCCAAGAAGGGTGGCCGCAACGTCCACGGCCGGATCACCACCCGGCACCAGGGCGGTGGCCACAAGCGGCAGTACCGGTTGATCGACTTCAAGCGGAACGACAAGGACGGCGTGCCGGCCAAGGTCGCTCACATCGAGTACGACCCCAACCGCACCTCCCGCATTGCTCTGCTGCACTACGCCGACGGTGAGAAGCGCTACATCCTCGCGCCGAAGGACCTGAAGCAGGGCGACCGCGTCGAGTCTGGCGTGGGCTCCGACATCAAGCCGGGGAACAACCTTCCCCTGCGTAACATCCCGGTCGGTACGACGGTCCACGGTGTGGAGCTTCGTCCCGGCGGTGGAGCCAAGATGGGCCGCTCGGCCGGTGTTGGCATCCAGCTGCTCGGCCGTGAAGGCGCCTACGCCACGCTGCGTATGCCTTCCGGTGAGATCCGTCGTGTCGACATCCGCTGCCGCGCGACGGTCGGCGAGGTCGGTAACGCCGAGCAGTCGAACATCAACTGGGGTAAAGCCGGCCGTATGCGCTGGAAGGGCAAGCGCCCGACCGTTCGCGGTGTGGCCATGAACCCTGTCGACCACCCGCACGGTGGTGGTGAGGGTAAGACCTCAGGTGGTCGTCACCCGGTCAACCCGGCTGGTAAGCCGGAGGGCCGTACCCGCCGCAAGGGCCAGGAGAGCGACAAGCTGATTGTTCGCCGCCGCTACGCCACCCGCAAGCGCGGGTAACGGGAGTTAAAAGATGCCTCGCAGCCTGAAGAAGGGCCCGTTCATCGACGACCACCTGCTCAAAAAGGTGGAAGTCCAGAACGAGAAGAACTCGAAGAACGTCATCAAGACCTGGTCGCGGCGTTCGACCATCATCCCCGACATGCTGGGGCACACGATCGCCGTGCACGACGGGCGCAAGCACGTCCCGGTGTTCATCAGTGAGGCGATGGTCGGGCACAAGCTCGGCGAGTTCGCTCTGACCCGTACGTTCAAGGGTCACGAGAAGGACGACCGCAAGAGCCGTCGTCGCTAAGTAGATACACGGATCAGAGGAATTAGGAGCTACAGCGATGCCAGTTAAGGGCGACGCTCCGGTGCTTCCGGGCGCGCGGGCGGTTGCGCGGCACGTGCGCATCTCGCCGAACAAGGCGCGCCGGGTGATCAACCTCGTTCGTGGTCTACCCGCGAAGGAGGCGCTGGTCGTTCTGCAGTTCGCGCCGCAGGCAGCCAGCGAGCAGGTCTACAAGGTGCTTGCCAGCGCTATTGCGAACGCGGAGAACAACGAGCGGCTCGACCCCGACGCGCTCCTCATTCGTGAGGCGTTCGTCGACGAGGGTCCGACGCTCAAGCGGTTCCGTCCGCGGGCGCAGGGCCGGGCGTACCGGATCCGCAAGCGCACGAGCCACATCACTATCGCGGTCGAGGCGGTCCAGACGGTCCGCCCGGCGAAGAAGGCAGCGGCCAAGCCGGCCGCGCCGAAGGCCGAGTCCCAGAGCACGGAGGGTGCCGAGTAATGGGTCAGAAGGTTCACCCCACCGGGTTCCGTCTCGGCATCTCCACCGACTGGCGGAGCCGTTGGTTCGCCGACAAGCTCTACAAGGACTACATCGGCGAGGATGTCAAAATCCGCCGCATGATGTCCAAGGGCCTCGAGCGTGCCGGCATCTCCAAGGTCGACATCGAGCGGACCCGCGACCGGGTTCGGGTCGACATCCACACCGCCCGGCCGGGCATCGTCATCGGCCGTAAGGGTGCGGAGGCCGACCGGATCCGCGGCGAGCTCGAGAAGCTCACCGGCAAGCAGGTCCAGCTGAACATCCTCGAGGTCAAGAGCCCCGAGTCGGATGCTCAGCTGGTGGCCCAGGGTGTCGCCGAGCAGCTGTCCTCCCGGGTCAGCTTCCGCCGCGCGATGCGTAAGGCCATGCAGTCGGCCATGAAGAACCCGATCTGCAAGGGCATCCGTGTGCAGGTCTCCGGTCGCCTCGGCGGCGCGGAGATGAGCCGCACGGAGTTCTACCGTGAGGGTCGCGTTCCGCTGCACACGCTCCGCGCGAACATCGAGTACGGCTTCTTCGAGGCCCGTACCACGTTCGGCCGGATCGGCGTGAAGGTCTGGATCTACAAGGGCGACGCTGTCCCTGGTCGCGAGGTCGCCCCCGAGGCGCCCGCGCGTCCGCGCCGGGACCGTGCCGACCGCCCCGAGCGTCCGCGTCGTGGCCGTTCCGGTTCGTCCGGCACGACTGCGGGCGGCACCGAGGCCGGCCGGGCCGCTCAGGCCGCGGCGACCGCAGATGACACCGCCGCTGCTCCGGCCGCGGCTGAAAAGCAGCAGGAGGGCTGACCTGTGCTGATGCCCCGTAAGCCCCCGAAGGGCTTCCGTAAGCCACACCACCCGGACCGCAGTGGCGCGTCCAAGGGTGGCAACCGGGTCGTCTTCGGTGAGTTCGGTATTCAGGCTCTCGAGCCGGCGTACGTGACCAACCGTCAGATCGAGTCGGCTCGTATCGCCATGACCCGTCACATCAAGCGTGGCGGCAAGGTCTGGATCTCGATCTTCCCGGACCAGGCGCTGACCAAGAAGCCTGCCGAGACCCGTATGGGTTCCGGTAAGGGTTCTCCTGAGTGGTGGGTGGCGAACGTCAAGCCGGGACGGATTCTCTTCGAGATGTCCTTCCCGAACGAGACGGTCGCGCGTGAGGCGATGCGCCGCGCGATCCACAAGCTCCCGATGAAGTGCCGCATCGTGACGCGCGAAGTGGGTGAAAGCTGATGGCCACGGGCGTTAAAGCCGGTGAGCTCCGCGAGCTTCCTGAAGAGGAACTGGTCGCGAAGCTCCGGGAGGCCAAGGCGGAGCTGTTCAACCTTCGCGTGCAGCGTGCGACCGGGCAGCTCGACAATCACCGTCGACTCCAGGTTGTTCGCAAGGACATCGCGAAGATCTACACGATCATGCGTGAACGTGAGCTTGGGCTCTCGGTCGCGCCGGATGAGGTGACGGCATGAGTGAGAACACCACTGCTCCGCGCGCTCAGCGCAAGGTGCGTGACGGTCTCGTGGTCAGCGACAAGATGGACAAGACCGTCGTTGTCGAGGTCGAGGACCGGGTCAAGCACGCCCTGTACGGCAAGGTCATCCGTCGTACGCGGAAGCTGAAGGTTCACGACGAGCAGAACGCTGCTGGAGTCGGCGACCGGGTCTCGATCATGGAGACCCGTCCGCTCTCCGCCACCAAGCGGTGGCGCATCGTGGAGATCCTCGAAAAGGCCAAGTGAGTGCGCTGGGCCGGTTTCGGCCGGCCCAGCGGACCATCGTTCCGCCAAGCTTCGGATCATTGACCCGGAGAACTGGCAGACATAGGAGACAGACGTGATCCAGCAGGAGTCGCGACTGCGCGTCGCCGACAACACGGGCGCACGGGAGATCCTGTGCATCCGCGTACTAGGTGGCTCCGGTCGCCGTTACGCGAGCATCGGCGACGTCATCGTGGCCACGGTCAAGGACGCCATTCCCGGCGCCGGTGTGAAGAAGGGTGACGTCGTCAAGGCTGTCATCGTCCGCACCGCCAAGGAGCGGCGCCGTCCCGACGGCTCGTACATCCGCTTCGACGAGAACGCCGCCGTCATCATCAAGGACGGCGGGGACCCCCGCGGCACCCGCATCTTCGGCCCGGTCGGGCGCGAGCTGCGCGACAAGCGGTTCATGAAGATCATCAGCCTGGCGCCGGAGGTGCTCTGACCGTGAAGATCAAGAAGGGCGACACGGTCGTCGTCATCGCCGGTAAGGACAAAGGCGCCAAGGGTAAGGTCATCGCGGCCTACCCGACGCGCGACAAGGTCCTGGTAGAGGGCGTCAACCGGATCAAGAAGCACGAGCGCATCCGCACGAACCAGCGCGGATCGAAGACCGGTGGCATCGTCACCCAGGAAGCCGCGATCCACATCTCGAACGTGCAGGTGGTGGACAGCGAGGGCAAGCCGACTCGCATCGGTTACCGGATCGACGAAAACGGCACCAAGGTCCGGTTCGCGCGTACGACCGGTAAGGAACTGTGATGACTGCCGCTACCGAGCCGAAGACGCTGCCGCGTCTCAAGCAGAAGTACCGCTCTGAGGTCAAGCCGGCCATCCAGGAGCAGTTCAAGTACGGCAACCCGATGGAGACGCCCGGCCTGGTCAAGGTCGTCGTCAACATGGGTGTCGGCGAGGCTGCCCGGGACGCCAAGCTGATCGACGGCGCGGTCCGCGACCTGACCACCATCACCGGTCAGAAGCCGCTGGTTCGCCGGGCTACCAAGTCCATCGCGCAGTTCAAGCTGCGTGAGGGCATGCCGATCGGCGCGAAGGTCACCCTTCGTGGCGACCGGATGTGGGAGTTCCTGGACCGGCTGCTGTCGATCTCGCTGCCCCGTATCCGCGACTTCCGCGGTCTGGACGGTCGGAAGCTCGACGGCCACGGTAACTACACGTTCGGTCTGACCGAGCAGTCGGTGTTCCACGAGATCGACCAGGACCGGATCGATCGCCCGCGGGGCATGGACATCACCGTGGTCACCACCGCCACGACTGACGACGAGGGCCGGGCGCTGCTGAAGCTCCTGGGCTTCCCGTTCAAGGAGAACTGAGCATGGCGAAGAAGGCGCTGATCATCAAGGCGGCCGCGAAGCCCAAGTTCGCCGTGCGTGCCTACACCCGCTGCCAGAAGTGCGGTCGCCCGCACTCGGTGTACCGCAAGTTCGGCCTCTGCCGTGTTTGCGTGCGGGACATGGCCCACCGTGGTGAGCTTCCCGGCGTGTCCAAGGCCTCCTGGTAACTTTCCGCCCCGGCCCGCCGATTCCGGCGGGCCACCAGGCGGACCCAATGTAATGCCGCTTCGCCGTAGGCCTGAGTCACTCGGGAACCCCGGCGAGAAAGGTTGACGAATACCCATGACGATGACGGACCCGATCGCAGACATGCTGACGCGTCTGCGCAACGCCAACCAGGCGTACCACGACAAGGTGACCATGCCGTACTCGAAGATCAAGGCGAACATCGCCGAGGTCCTCAAGGCCGAGGGTTACATCGCGTCGTGGACGTCTGAGGAGCCCGAGGAGGGCGCGGTCGGCAAGCGTCTGGTCGTTGAGCTCAAGTACGGCCAGAGTCGCGAGCGCAGCCTCGCCGGCATCAAGCGCGTCTCGAAGCCCGGCCTGCGGGTGTACGCCAAGTCCGACGAGCTGCCCCGCGTGCTCGGTGGTCTCGGTGTCGCGATCATTTCGACGTCCCAGGGACTGCTGACCGACAAGCAGGCCCGCAAGCGGAGCGTTGGCGGGGAAGTCCTCGCCTTCGTCTGGTAACTGGAGACTTAGACATGTCGCGAATCGGACGTAAGTCGATCCCGGTCCCGGCCGGCGTCGACGTCACCATCACGGGGCAGACCGTCAAGGTCAAGGGCCCCAAGGGCGAACTGTCGCACACCGTTGCCGAGCCGATCACGGTCTCGCAAGACGGTGGCGAACTGGTCGTCAACCGACCCAACGACGAGCGCAAGGCCAAGGAACTCCACGGCCTCTCTCGTACCCTGGTCGCCAACATGATCACCGGCGTCACCGAGGGCTACAAGAAGACGCTCGAGATCAACGGCACCGGTTACCGCGTGACCGCTAAGGGCAAGGACCTGGAGTTCGCTCTGGGCTTCTCGCACCCGGTCCTGGTTCCGGCCCCCGCGGGCATCACCTTCTCCGTCGAGAAGCCGACCGTTTTCTCGGTCGCCGGTATCGACAAGCAGCTGGTCGGTGAGATCTCCGCGAACATTCGCAAGATCCGCCCGCCGGAGCCCTACAAGGGCAAGGGTGTCAAGTACCAGGGCGAGGTCATCCGCCGCAAGGCTGGAAAGGCAGGCAAGAAGTGACCGCCACGCTGAACAAGCGCCGCAACGGCGCAGGTGTCGCCGCGAAGCGTGCCGTCGGCAAAGCGCGTCGGCACTTCCGGGTCCGCAAGAACGTCAGTGGTACGGCCGAGCGTCCCCGCCTGGTCGTCACCCGGTCCGCACGGCACATCACCGCGCAGATCATCGACGACCTCAAGGGACACACGCTCGCCTCGGCCTCGACTCTCGACTCCTCGATCCGGGGAACCGAGGGCGACAAGAGCGCTCAGGCCGGCAAGGTCGGTGCCCTGCTCGGCGAGCGGGCCAAGGCCGCGGGTATTTCCAAGGTCGTCTTCGACCGCGGTGGCAACAAGTACGCGGGGCGAATCGCCGCGCTTGCCGGTGCCGCTCGCGAAGCCGGACTCGAGTTCTAGGAGGGATTGACCAATGCCTGGTCAGCAGCGCCGTGGCGGCGGGTCCGGCGGTAGCACCGATGGTGGCGGCCGCCGCGACAACCGTCGTGAGGGCGGTCGCGGTAACGCGCCCGTCGAGAAGACTCCGCACCTGGAGCGTGTCGTCGCGATCAACCGTGTCGCGAAGGTCGTGAAGGGTGGTCGTCGCTTCAGCTTCACCGCCCTGGTGATCGTCGGTGACGGTGACGGCACCGTCGGCATCGGTTACGGAAAGGCCAAGGAGGTGCCCGCGGCGATCGCCAAGGGTGTCGAAGAGGCCAAGAAGCACTTCTTCAAGGTTCCGCGTATCGGTGCGACCATTCCGCACCCGATCACGGGCGAGGCTGCCGCGGGTGTCGTCCTGCTCAAGCCGGCTTCCGCTGGTACCGGCGTTATCGCCGGTGGCCCGGTGCGTGCCGTGCTCGAGTGCGCCGGTATCCACGACATCCTCTCGAAGAGCCTCGGCTCTTCGAACCCGATCAACATCGTGCACGCGACCGTGGCCGCTCTGAAGGGTCTCGAGTCGCCGGAGGCCGTCGCCAAGCGTCGCGGTCTGCCGGTCGAAGACGTGGCGCCGGCGGCGATGCTGGCATCGCGCGCGGAAGCGGCGGTGCGTTGATGGCACGCTTGAAGGTCACCCAGATCCGGTCCCGGATCGGCCGTAAGCAGAACCAGCGGGACTCCCTGCGGTCGCTCGGCCTGAAGCGGATCAACGATGTGGTGGTCAAGGAGGACCGTCCCGAGATTCGGGGCATGATCTTCGCCGTGAACCACCTCGTCACTGTCGAGGAGGTCGAGTAAATGGCGATCAAGGTCCACCACCTTCGTCCCGCCGCTGGAGCCAAGACCGCGAAGACCCGTGTGGGTCGCGGTGAGGGTTCCAAGGGCAAGACCGCTGGTCGCGGTACCAAGGGCACGGGTGCTCGGAAGAACACCCCGGCGTCGTTCGAGGGTGGGCAGATGCCCATCCACATGCGCCTTCCCAAGGTGAAGGGTCTGGGCAACCGGCCCCGTAACAAGGTCGTCTTCCAGGTCGTGAACCTGGACCGGCTCGCCGAGCTGTTCCCGAACGGTGGCGAGATCGGCCCGGCCGAGCTGGTCAAGGCTGGCGCGGTCCGTAAGGGCCAGTCGGTCAAGGTGCTGGGCTCGGGTGAGCTGGGCGGCGTGTCGCTGACCATCTCCGCCCACGCGTTCAGCGACTCGGCCAAGGAGAAGATCGCTGCTGCCGGTGGTTCCACCACCGAGCTGTAGTAATTAGCGCGGCTGGAGGCCGTGGCACCGGGGACTCCCGGGGCCACGGCCTCTTTCCGTTGCCGAACGTGGCGTAAACGGCCCTGTGCGCCGCGTGAGGCGCTGATTGCGCACCGAGGGCTACAGGAGTGCGGATCGGGCGAATGGTCCCGTGGGGGCCGTCTCAGGGCGGCCCGCGTGTACGCCGATAGCGAAGGCAGTGGTTGTCTTCGATGGAAACTGGGAGTGTTCCCGCGCGTGCCGTAGGGTGAGACAGGCATGCCGGACCGGCGCGCAAGCAACCGCTTCAGCCATGAAGCCGGACAGTTGTGTTGTACTGGGACATCAGCCCGTGCCATGCCGGTGGTTGCGCTCTCGGCCTTGCTGATACAGTGCTCCGCTGGCGGCCTGTATGGCTGTCCAATGATGTGTGCCCGAAGTTCCGGGATAACGCAACCCAAAGTGTGGCGACCACGCAGGAGGATCAGTTGTTGTCCGCCTTCTCGAGCGCGCTTCGGACGCCTGACCTGCGGAAGAAGCTACTATTCACGGTAGCGATCGTCGCCATTTATCGTCTCGGTGCCACCTTGCCCAGTCCTGGCGTGTCCTACGCCAACGTCCAGGCATGTCTGAAACTCACCGAGTCGGACACCAACGGCGTTCTCAACCTGCTGAATCTCTTCTCCGGCGGCGCTCTTCTGCAGCTCTCCATCTTCGCGCTGGGCATCATGCCGTACATCACGGCGTCGATCATCCTCCAGCTGCTCACCGTGGTGATCCCACGATTGGAGCAGCTCCGCAAGGAGGGTCAGTCCGGTCAGGCGAAGATCACGCAGTACACCCGCTATCTGACGCTCGGCCTCGCAGTCCTGCAGGCCTCGGCGTTCGTGGCGCTGGCTCGTACCGGTCAGCTGTTCAACAACATGTGCGACCAGGACGACCCGGCTTACCAGATCATCCCTGAGAACACCGGCATCCCGATGTGGCTCACGCTGACCATCCTGGTCATGACGATGACCGCCGGCACCGGTGTGGTCATGTGGCTGGGCGAGCTGATCACCGACCGTGGCGTCGGCAACGGCATGTCCGTCCTGATCTTCACCTCGATCGCGGCCCGCCTTCCCGGTGAGGGCTGGAGCATCAAGGAGTCCAGCGGCACCGGCAAGTTCTTCCTGGTGATCGGCCTGGTCCTGGTCATCATCGCGCTGGTGGTCTTCATCGAGCAGGCGCAGCGACGGATCCCGGTCCAGTACGCCAAGCGCATGATCGGCCGGCGGATGTACGGCGGAACCTCGACTTACATCCCGCTGAAGGTCAACCAGGCGGGTGTCGTCCCGGTCATCTTCGCCTCGTCGCTGCTCTACCTGCCGCAGCTGTACCTGCAGTTCTTCGACCAGAACAACCTGGCGGACTACCAGGTCTGGATCCAGCGGTACCTGGCGGACGCGACCAGCCCGTTCTACATCGGCGTCTACTTCCTACTGATCATCTTCTTCACGTACTTCTACGTCTCGATCACGTTCAACCCGACCGAGGTCGCGGAGAACATGAAGAAGTACGGTGGTTTCGTGCCGGGCATCCGTCCGGGCAAGCCCACCGCCGACTACCTGGACTTCATCCTCAGCCGGATCACCCTGCCGGGGGCGTTGTACCTTGGCCTGATCTCGGTCCTGCCGAACTTCTTCTTCATCTGGCTGAATCAGCAGCAGTACCAGAACTTCCCGTTCGGTGGTACCGCGGTGCTGATCATGGTGGGTGTGGGCCTGGAGACGGTGAAGCAGATCGAGAGCCAGCTCATGCAGCGGAACTACGAAGGGTTCCTCCGGTAGTGGGTACGCGGGGCCGGGGGGCTCTGGCGTCGGTGTGCGTGGTTTCTCAGGACCGAAGCGAGGCGATGTAGGTGCGGCTGGTACTGGTGGGCCCTCCGGGGGCCGGCAAGGGGACCCAGGCTGAGTTCATCGCCGCCCATCTCGCAGTACCGAAGATCTCGACCGGGGACATCTTCCGGGCGAACGTGTCGCAGGGGACGCCGCTGGGCGTCGAAGCCAAGCGCTACATGGACGCCGGGCAGCTCGTCCCCGACGAGGTGACCATCAACATGGTCCGCGACCGGCTCGCCGAGCCGGACGCCGGTGACGGTTTCCTGCTGGACGGCTTCCCGCGGACCGTGCCGCAGGCCTCGGCCCTGGACAAGCTCTTGGCCGACCTGGGCACGGCGCTGGACCTGGTGATGGAACTCGTGGTCGACGACGACGAGGTAATCCGCCGGCTCTCCGGCCGCCGTACCTGCCGTGGTTGCGGAAAGATCTGGCACGTCGAGTTCGACCCGACGAGCAAGGACGACATCTGCGACAGGTGCGGCAGCGAGCTGTTCCAGCGCGACGACGACAAGGCCGAGACGATCGGTAACCGGCTCGTCGAGTACGCCGACAAGACCGCTCCGCTTGTCGACTTCTACGGCGCTCAGGGCAAGCTGGTGGGCATCGACGCGACCGGCCCGGTCGAGGACGTGACGATGCGCGCGATAGACGCTCTGCAGTCGTTCGGCGGCTGACACCGGCGAAGGCGAAGGCGAGAGTCGGCGCCAGAGTCAGAGCCGACTGAGGTCGGCGCCGGTCAGAAGTACCGGTCAGAAGCACTGCACCGCCCCGGGCCAACCCCGGGGCGGTGTCATGTACAGAACAAAGCATGTTGAGATCGAGAGAGTTAGGCTCACCGCCATGCGCCGCCAAGAGCTGGACATTCAGCTGAAGACCCCCGAGCAGATCGAGCTGATGCGGGCCGCCGGCCTGGTCGTCTTCGCGGCTCTGGAAGCGATGCGGGCGGCGGTCGCGCCCGGTGTCTCCACCGGGGACCTGGACGCCGTCGCCGAGAAGGTGATCCGCGACGCGGGCGCCGTTCCGTCGTTCAAGGGCTACCACGGCTTCCCCGCCTCGATCTGCGCCTCGGTCAACGAGCAGGTGGTGCACGGCATCCCCAGCACGGATCAGGTGCTGCGGGAGGGTGATCTGGTCTCGCTGGACTGTGGCGCCGTTCTGGAGGGCTGGCACGGCGACTCGGCGATCACGGTCGGCGTCGGCGAGACCGCGCCGGCCCTGCTGAAGATGGCCGAGGTGGCCGAGGACGCGATGTGGGCCGGGATCGCCGCCGCGGCGCGCGGGGTGGCCAACGGGCGCGGCCGGCTGACCGACATCTCGTTCAACATCGAGAAGACCATTCGCAAGGCGGGCCGGTACGGCATCGTCGACGGTTACGGCGGCCACGGCATCGGCACCGAGATGCACCAGGACCCGCACGTGCTCAACCACGGCAAGCCGGGGCGTGGTATCCGGCTGGAGCCGGGTCTGGCGCTGGCGATCGAGCCGATGATCACGCTGGGATCGCCACGGACGGCTGAACTCAGCGACGGGTGGACCGTGGTGACCCGGGACGGCTCCCGGGCCGCCCACGTGGAGCACACCATGGCTCTGATGGCCGACGGAGTGTGGGTCACCACCGCTCCGGACGGCGGACGGGCCCGGCTGGGCGATCTGGTGACCGCCCGGCAGCCATAGATGGCGCTGGCGGCCTCCTGGCATGCTGGGACGCATGGGGCATGAGGGGATGCGGGCCGCCGACGGCGATCGCCAGAAGGTCGCCGATCAGTTGAAGGCCGCGCTGGACGAGGGCCGGCTGGACCTGAGCGAGTATGACGAGCGGGTGCAGCGGGCCTACGCGGCGAAGACCTACGGCGATCTGGACGGTCTGCTCGACGATCTGCCCGGGACCGTGCCGGTGGCGAAGTCTCAGGTGGTCTCGGCCGAGCCGGTGGATCAGTTGACGCCGGTTCCGGGGCAGAAGCACAAATCGGGGCGATCCGGCTTCCAGGGCATGGCAGCGGTCTTCGTGGTCTGCGTCCTCATCTGGGCGATGAGTGGGATGGGTTACTTCTGGCCGGGCTGGGTGGCGATCCCCCTGGTCTGGGCTCTGCTGGCGCACTTCCGAGACCGGGGTAATCGCGGCCACTAGGACCGATATGGTCGAGATGTCCATCAGTGAACACGCCCGACAGCGGGTTACGGAACCCTCGGTTTGGCGTCACTGTTACGGGCGCGTAGACTGGCTCGCTGGCGCGTAGCGTCCCTTCTTTCGTGTCCTCAAGCGCTTCGAGGACCGAGGGAGGCGCGGCTGTTTTCGGGTCTTCCGACCCGGAATCGACGTTGCGTCAGCCTGCCCCAGAACCCGATGTCAGGTAGCGGAGGACATGCCCAAAAAAGACGGAGCCATCGAGATCGAAGGCCGAGTGATCGAGCCACTGCCGAACGCAATGTTCCGCGTTGAGCTTGCTAATGGTCACAAGGTCCTGGCACACATCTCCGGGAAGATGCGCCAGCACTACATCCGCATCCTTCCCGAGGACAGGGTCGTCGTCGAGCTTTCGCCGTACGACCTGACCCGTGGGCGAATCGTCTACCGCTACAAGTGAACTTTCTTCCGGATGGGGGAGGGCCCGCTGGCCCGAGTCCAACTCGAAGCGAGTTCATTCGGGTCGCGGGGAGTTTCCAATCCCGTCTGACTGAGAGTTAAGGCAAACCCGTGAAGGTCAAGCCGAGCGTCAAGCGGATCTGCAACAACTGCCGGGTCATCCGGCGGCACGGCCGGGTCATGATCATCTGCTCCACCGACCCGCGTCACAAGCAGCGCCAGGGCTGATAACCCCGGCAAGATCCGCACCAATGAAATAGCTCGTCCCAGTCGTGGTCGAACATGGCTGTACCCCCGGTCGGAGGCCGGGGCCCACCGGGGCAGGTGGGATGGGACGGGCGCAGACCTCCGCGAGAACAACGAGGAGTACGCCCAGAAATGGCTCGTCTCGTCGGCGTCGATCTTCCCCGCGAAAAGCGGATGGAGATCGCGCTCACTTACGTTTACGGCATTGGCCGTACCCGTGCCGTTGAGGCACTGACCGCTACCGCTATTGACCTGAACAAGCGCGCCAAGGACCTCACAGACGAGGAGCTGGTTCAGCTCCGGGAATACATTGAGTCCAACTTCAAGGTTGAAGGCGACCTGCGCCGCGAGGTCGCTGCGGATATCCGCCGCAAGGTCGAGATCGGCTGCTACGCCGGTATCCGTCACCGCAAGGGTCTGCCCGTCCGGGGCCAGCGGACCCGTACCAACGCTCGTACCCGTAAGGGCCCGAAGCGTACGGTCGCCGGTAAGAAGAAGCCCGGCCGGAAGTAATAGGAGCGCACTGACTTATGCCACCGAAGGCACGCGCAGGGGCCGCTGTAAAGAAGGTCCGGCGCAAAGAACGCAAGAACGTCGCCCACGGGCAGGCGCACATCAAGAGCACCTTCAACAACACCATCGTGTCGATCACCGACCCGACCGGTGCTGTCATCTCCTGGGCCTCGTCCGGCCAGGTGGGCTTCAAGGGCTCCCGCAAGTCGACCCCGTTCGCCGCGCAGCTCGCTGCCGAGGCGGCCGCCCGTCGTGCCATGGAGCACGGCATGCGCAAGGTCGACGTGTTCGTCAAGGGCCCGGGCTCCGGCCGGGAGACCGCGATCCGTTCGCTTCAGGCCGCCGGCCTCGAGGTCGGACAGATCTCCGACGTGACGCCCCAGCCGCACAACGGCTGCCGTCCGCCGAAGCGTCGTCGGGTCTAAGCAGCGTCAAGTAGTACAGGTTGCCCGGCGTCTTCACGGACGCCGGGCAAATCCGATGGTCATCAAATAGCGGGTGACCGGACAGAAAGAAGAACAGCGTGCTCATCAGCCAGCGGCCGACCCTCTCGGAGGAGTCGCTCAGCGAGACCCGCTCCCGGTTCACCATCGAACCGCTGGAGCCGGGCTTCGGCTACACCCTCGGTAACTCTCTGCGGCGTACCCTGCTGTCGTCCATCCCGGGCGCGGCGGTCACCAGCATCAAGATCGACGGCGTTCTGCACGAGTTCACCACCATCCCCGGTGTCAAGGAGGATGTGGTCGAGCTGGTCATGAACGTCAAGGAGCTCACCGTCAGCTCCGAGCACGACGAGCCGGTCAGCATGTACCTGCGCAAGCAGGGACCGGGCGACGTGACCGCCGGTGACATCCAGCCTCCGGCCGGTGTCTCCGTGCACAACCCCGATCTGAAGCTGGCGACCCTGAACAGCAAGGGTCGGCTGGACATGGAGCTGACCGTCGAGCGCGGTCGTGGCTACGTCACCGCGGCGCAGAACAAGAGCGCCGGCGCCGAGATCGGCCGGATCCCGGTCGACTCGATCTACTCGCCGGTTCTCAAGGTCACGTACCGCGTCGAGGCCACCCGTGTCGAGCAGCGCACCGACTTCGACCGCCTGATCATCGACGTCGAGTCGAAGGCGTCGATCTCCCCCCGGACAGCGCTGGCCTCGGCCGGCTCGACCCTGGTCGAGCTCTTCGGCCTCTGCCGTGAGCTGGACGAGACCGCCGAGGGCATCGACATCGGCCCGTCGCCGCAGGACGCGCAGCTCGCTGCCGACCTTGCCCTTCCGATTGAGGAGCTGGACCTCACCGTCCGGTCGTACAACTGCCTCAAGCGTGAAGGCATCAACTCGGTGGGCGAATTGATAGGGCGTACGGAGGCTGACCTTCTGGACATCCGGAACTTCGGCCAGAAGTCGATCGACGAGGTCAAGATGAAGCTCGCCGGTATGGGCCTGGGCCTGAAGGACAGCGCGCCGTCCTTCGACCCCGCGCACGTGGTCGACTCGTTCGGCGACGTGGACTACGACACCGACGACTACCGCGAGACCGAGCAGCTCTAAGAGCTCGGCTGCGCCACATTTCAAGGAGCATCTGAAATGCCCACGCCCACCAAGGGTGCCCGCCTCGGCGGCAGCCCGGCACACGAGAAGCTCATCCTGGCCAACCTGGCCACCGAGCTCTTCCGGCACGGGAAGATCAAGACCACCGAGACCAAGGCCAAGCGGCTCCGCCCGCTGGCCGAGCAGCTCATCACCAAGGCGAAGCGTGGCGACCTGCACGCCCGTCGCCGGGTTCTGGGCACTGTGAAGGACAAGGACGTCGTGTACGCCCTGTTCGAGCAGATCGCGCCGCGGTACACCAACCGCCCCGGTGGTTACACCCGGATCACCAAGACCGGTCCCCGCAAGGGCGACAACGCTCCGATGGCCGTCATCGAGCTGGTCGAGGAGCTCGAGGTCGCCGTGACCACCGGCCCGTCGAAGGAGGCCCGCAAGGCCGCCGCGCAGCAGGCCAAGGTCGAGGCGCTCGCGCCCGAGGAGGACGAGACCCCCTCGAGCAAGAGTGACGACCAGGACGCTGAGGCTCCGGTGAGCGCTTCCGGCGACAAGGGTGCCGAGACCGAGGCTGACAAGGCCGAGGGCGACGACACCGCCAAGGCCTGATCCTCACGGCCGTAGTTTCATCGGCTGAGGCCCGGCATCCTTTCGGGGGTGCTGGGCCTCAGTCTTTTCCGTGAACGAGGAGTGATGACCGAAACGATCCGGCTGCGGCTGGACCTGTCGTACGACGGCGCTGATTTCTACGGCTGGGCGATCCAGCCCGGTAGACGTACCGTCGCCGGGGTCTTGCTCGAAGCCTTTGCCCGGCTCGTCGGTGCGGAGACGCGACTCGGGATGACGGTGGCCGGCCGCACCGATGCCGGTGTGCACGCGACCGGGCAGGTCTGTCACGTCGACCTGCCGGTCGAACACTGGACCGAACTGTCCCCGACGTTGCTGCGGCGGCTCGCCGCCCTGGTCCCGCCGGACGCCCGGGTCCGGGCGATCACCCCGGTTCCGGATACTTTCGACGCGCGGTTCTCGGCGACCTTCCGGCGGTACGAGTACCGGGTCTCGGACACCCAGTGGGGACCGGAGCCGCTGCGCCGGCACGACACCCTCGGCTGGCCACGGCCGCTCGATCTGGACCGGCTCAACGCGGCCGCGGCCGGGCTGGTCGGCGAGCACGACTTCGCCGCGTTCTGCAAGCGCAAGGAGCACGCCACCACGATCCGGGCGATCAACCGGCTGGACTGGCGACGGGACCCGGACGGGATCTGCGTGGCGACCGTGCGGGCCGACGCGTTCTGTCAGGCCATGGTTCGCAGCCTGGTCGGGGCGATGCTGGCGGTCGGGGACGGCCGGCGGGGCCCGGAGTGGCCGGCCAAGCTGCTCACCCAGCGCGAGCGCTCCAACGTCGTGGTGGTGGCCCCGGCCCGTGGACTGACCCTGGTCGAGGTCGGGTACCCGGACGTGGCCGAGTACCGGACCCAAGCCGTCGCCACCCGCCGGTTGCGGTCAAGCCCGGTCGCGTGATCCACGGGACGCGGCCCCGGCCCGGCGGACCAGCACCCGATCGTGCAGGTGGGTGTCCAGCAGTTCGGTGGTGACCCGCTGGACCCGTGGGTCGCCGGCCGGCACCAGAGCGCCGGCCGGCCCGGTGATCACGCAGTACATGACGTAGTGGCCGCGGGTGCGCCACAGCACCGGAGTGCCCGCGGCGGTGGCGGCGCCGGACATGTCGGCGAACCCGCCGTCACCGGTCTCCACCAGGGCGCGGACCTGATCGTTGACCGCGGTGGCACTCGCTGTGTCGGGCAGGTTCAGCATGCCGGCGGTGATCCGGTAGTCGGCGTATCCGACGGTCAGGGCGGCCCGGACGGCTTGCGTACACCCGTACCGGGCCAGGGTCGTCCGCAAGGCGCCGGTGGCCGCGACCGCGCAGTCGGCCGTGACCTCCCGCGCCGTCGTCGCGAAATCGGCGGAGCCGGCCGGGAAGACCTCCGCGGTGCTGAGCGCTGCGGGATCGACCGTCCGGGACGCGATACGGGCGTCGATCTCCGCGGAGGCGAGGGTACGGCCGGGGGACGGCCGCTGTTCGTCGGCGACGACGAGGATGCCCACCATCACGAAGATGCCGAGCACGATCAGGGCGGCGAGGCCGCGGGCGAGCAGATGAGCGGTCGGATGGGGTTCGCTCCGGAGGTGCCGCCGGGTCGTTCGGCGGTGCCGGCCTGCGGAGCGCGTCGGGGTGGCGTGCCGCATCCGCTCAAGCTAGGCGTGCACGCTGATCTATGAACGCACAGCCTGTCCGCCACCCCGGCGCGCAGGCCGTGACCCGGCGGCGGGAAACTCAACGGGTGAGCGCCGACCACTACTTCACCGCCGAACCCGACGCGCCGTTCCACAAGGGCGAGATCGAGTTCAATGCCGCCGGCCGGGATTACCGGCTCGCCGTCGCCTCCGGCGTCTTCTCCGCCGGGCGCCTCGACCCCGGCACCGCTGTGCTGCTGCGCAAGGGCGCACTGCCCGACCAGAACACCGAGGGCATCCTGCTGGACCTCGGATGTGGGTACGGTCCGATCGCCTGTGTGCTGGCCACTGAGGCGCCCCGGGCGACCGTCTACGCGATCGACGTCAACTCGCGTGCCCGGGAGCTGGCCGCCGAGAACGCCGAACGACTCGAACTGGCCGGCCGGCTGCTGGTCACGGCACCCGACGACGTCCCGGACGAGGTGACCTTCACCGAGATCTGGAGCAACCCGCCCACCCACGTCGGCAAAGCCGAACTGCACGTGCTGCTGGAACGCTGGCTGCCCCGCCTCGCCCCCGGCGGCGTGGCCTGGCTGGTGATCAACCGGCACCTCGGCGGTGACTCGCTGCACACCTGGCTCGTCGGGCTGGGATGGACGGTCGAGCGGATGGCCAGCCAGAAGGGCTACCGGGTGCTCCGGGTCACCGGAAAATCGGCTGACTGAGCAGTTCCTTACAGGGAGGATGCCGCCATGGGTTATGTGGATGTCGCCAGCGCCGGATTCGTGCTCCCGGACGGCCGGGAGCTGTTCTCCGACGTGTCGTTCCGGGTCGGCGAGGGTGCCAAGGTCGCGCTCGTCGGTCCCAACGGAGCGGGCAAAACCACGCTCATGCGGATGGTGGCGGGTGATATACCCACCCAGAGCGGGACGATCGCCAGAGCCGGTGGACTCGGGGTGATGCGCCAGTTCATCGGCATGATCGGCGACGACCGGACCCTGGAGGACCTCGCGTTGTCGCTGGTCGCGCCACCGCTGCGAGCGGCCGGCGAGAGATTGGCCACAGCCACCGCGGCACTCGACGAGACCGAGAAGACCCAATTGGCGTACGCCAACGCGCTCGCGAACTGGGGTGAGGCCGGCGGCTACGACGCCGAGGTCCTCTTCGACACCGTGACCGTCGGCATCCTCGGCAAGCCGTGGGAGCAGGCCCGGCACCGGGTGGTGCGCACCCTCTCCGGCGGTGAACAGAAACGGTTCGCCCTCGACCTGCTGTTCCGTGGCTCCGACGAGGTGCTGCTGCTCGACGAGCCGGACAACTTCCTCGACGTCCCCGCCAAACGCTGGCTCGAACAGCGCCTGCGCGAGTCGAGCAAATCGGTGCTCTACGTCTCCCACGACCGGGAGCTGCTGGCCGAGACCGCCGACCGGGTGGTGACCGTCGAAGGTGGCGGCGCCTGGACCCACCCCGGCGGTTTCATCTCCTGGCACGAGGCCCGGGTCAACCGGCACGAGCGGATGGAGGAACTGCGCCGCCGCTGGGACGAGGAGCACGAGAAGCTGAAGGAACTCGTCTTCACCCTGAAGAACAAGGCCGCCTACAACGACGGTCTCGCCTCCCGCTATCAGGCCGCGCAGACCCGGCTCCGCAAGTTCGAGGAGGCCGGCCCGCCGCCGCTGCCGCCGAAAGACCAGTCGGTCCGGATGAACCTGCGCGGTGGCCGCACCGCCAAACGTGCCGTCATCTGCGAACAGGTCGAGATCGAGAACCTGACGTTCCCGTTCGACCTGGAGATCTGGTACGGGGACCGGGTGGCCGTTCTCGGCGCCAACGGCACCGGCAAATCCCACTTCCTGCGGCTGCTCGCGGCCGGTGGTACCGACCCCGACCTGGAACACAAACCGGTCGACGGGGCACCGCTCGCGCGCGTCGCCCACGGCGGCCGGGCCCGGCTCGGCGCCCGGGTGCGGCCCGGGCACTTCTCGCAGACACACGACCGGCCGGAGTTGATGGAGAAGACCCTCGTCGAGATCCTCTGGCGCGGTGACGACCATCGGTCCGGACAGGACCGGGCCGGGGCGATGAAGTCCCTCAACCGGTACGAACTGGCGGCCCAGGGTGACCAGCGGTTCGGCACCCTCTCGGGTGGACAGCAGGCCCGGTTCCTGGTGCTGCTGCTGGAGTTGTCCGGTGCGACCGTTCTGCTGCTCGACGAGCCGACGGACAACCTGGACCTGGCTTCGGCGGAAGCGCTGGAAGAGGGGCTGAAAGCCTTCGAAGGCACGGTGATCGCGGTCACGCACGACCGCTGGTTCACCCGGTCCTTCGATCGTTTCGTGCTGTTCAGGAGCGATGGCGAGGTCGTCGAGGTGCCCGAGCCGGTCTGGGACGTGCGCTAGCTTTTTTCGTCACGGACCGGTTATGGTCCGGTTACTTACTACCCCACGGGAGTCCGGGCACCGGGCTGAGAGGGGGGCTGACGCGGCCCCCGACCGTCGAACCTGATCCGGGTAATGCCGGCGCAGGGAGGAGTGCTTCATGGGCACATCGTTTCCCCGTATCCATGTCATAACGGACTCGATCGACGTCGTCCGTGGTGTGGCCGGGCTCGATGAAGTGGCCGTTCAGATCCGGGTCAAGACCAGCGACGCCGCCGCCTACGCGGTGGCCGTCGAAGCGGTCGCGATCTGCCGTTCGGCCGGTACCACGGTGCTGGTCAACGACCGGGTCGGAGTGGCACTGGCCGCCGGTGCGGACGGGGTGCACGTCGGTGCGGACGACCTGCCGGTCGACGCCGTCCGGCGGGTCCTCAGGCGGTCCGCGATCATCGGTGCCACCTGCCGGTCCGCCTCGTCGGCGCGGGCGGCGGTGGCGGCCGGGGCCACCTATCTCGGCGTCGGGCCGGCGTTCCCCACGTCCACCAAGGACGGACTGCCACCACCACTCGGAGCGGCCGCGATCGCGGCCGTCGCCGAGGCGGTGCCGGGCACTCCGGTCCTCGCCATCGGCGGCATCACCGCGGAACGGGTGCCGCAGCTCGCGGTGCACGGCATCGCGGCGGTCTCCGCCTTCGTGGCGGACCCGAAGGGAGCAGTCGCAGACTTCCTGGCGGCCCTGCGATGAGCAGGGGTCACTCCGCGCGGCCTGCTTCTCTCCCGGCGGCACCCGGTTCGGCCTTCTCGGCGTCGCCCGGTTCCGTTCTCCCCGCGTCGTCCGGTTTCTTCGGGATCCGGGTGGCGGTTGCTGGGGGCGGGATCATCGGGCTCGCCATCGCCGCCGAGTTGCTCGCTCGTGGGGCCGACGTCACCGTTCATGATCCGGCGCCGGACGGCAGGGACGGGGCCTGGCACGTCGCGGCCGGGATGCTCGCGCCGGGTGGCGAGTCGGCCTTCGAATATCCGCACCTCACCCGGCTGCTGGAGGCGTCCCACGCGATGTGGCCGGAGTTCGCGGCCTCGCTCGGTGACGTCGGCTACGACACGGCCGGGACGCTGTCCGTCGCCCTCACCGCCGATGACGTGGCCGAGTCGGCGCGCGAGTGGAGACACCAGAAGCTCGCCCGGTTGAGCGGATCTCAGGTGCGTGATCGCGAACCGGCGATCTCGCCGCGAGTGCGGGCCGGAGCGTTCGCGGCCCACGAACATCAGGCCGACCCGCGCAAAGTGGTCGCGGTGCTGCGGGAACGGCTGAAAGGCCGGATCGTCGCCCACCGGGTCACCGATCTGTCCGACGTGGACGCGGACGTGATCGTGGTCGCCGCCGGTGTGGGGACGGCCGCCCTCACCGGGTTGCCGATCCGGCCGGTCAAAGGCCAGGTGCTGCGCCTGCGCGGGGAGCCGGGTCTGCTCCGGCACGTGATCGACGGGGCGGCCGACGGGCGGCACGTCTACCTGGTGCCCCGCGCCGACGGTGAAGTCGTGGTCGGAGCCACCCAGGAGGAACGCGCCGACCTGCACACCACCGCATCAGGGGTGCACGACCTGCTGCGCGCCGCCCTCGATCTGGTGCCGGGTCTCGCCGAACACGAACTGACCGAGGTGACCGTGGGCCACCGGCCGGGCACGCCGGACAACGGTCCGGTCCTGGGAGCCCTCGACGACAGCCCCGGCCGCCGGATCGTGGTGGCGGCCGGGCACTTCCGTAACGGGATCCTGCTGGCCCCGATCACCGCACGACTCATCGCTGACCTGGTGCTGACCGGGTCAGCGGATCCGATCATCGACGGGTTCGCCCCCGGGAGGTTCCGATGAGACTGACGATCAACGGCCAGGCGCAGAACCGGCCGAGCACCTGCTCCGTCGCCACCCTGGTCGCCGAGATCATCGCGGCACAGCGTGGAGTGGCGGTCGCCGTCAACGGCACGGTGGTGCCCAGGTCCACGTGGGCGAAGGTGGACCTCGCCGACGGGGACCGGGTCGAGGTCCTCACCGCCGCGCAGGGAGGCTGACGATGGACAACGGGTTCCTGCCGGACAACGGGCTGATCCTCGGCACCGGCGGGGCGAACAGCCTCGCCGCCCTCGAAGAGGCGATCACGGCCTCGGAGACGACGCTGGTCACGGTGGCGTTGCGCCGGGTGGACGCCGCCGGGCCCGGGCTTCTGCCGATGCTGGACCGGCTCGGGGTGCGGGTGCTGCCGAACACGGCCGGGTGTTACACCGCCGGAGACGCGGTGAAGACGGCGCAGATGGCGCGGGAAGCGTTCGAGACCGACCTGATCAAACTGGAGGTGATCGGGGACGAGCGGACCCTGCTGCCGGATGGTGTCGAATTGCTGCGAGCTGCGGAGACACTCGTCGCGGACGGGTTCACGGTACTGCCGTACACCAGCGACGACCCGATTCTGGCCCGCCGGCTGGCCGACGCCGGATGCGCCGCGGTGATGCCCGCCGGTTCGCCGATCGGATCCGGGCTGGGCATCTCCAACCCGCATCACATCGAGCTGATCGTGCAGAGCGTCGACGTGCCGGTGGTCCTCGACGCGGGCATCGGAACGGCCTCGGACGCGGCCCGTGCCATGGAACTGGGCTGCGACGCGGTACTGATCGCCAGCGCGATCACCCGAGCCGACGACCCGGCGGCGATGGCGGCGGCGATGCGGCACGCGGTCACCGCCGGACGGTTGGCCCGGTCCGCAGGCCGCATCCCCCGCCGATTCCACGCACTGGCGTCCACTCCGGACGACGGGATTGCGCGGTGGTGACGCCGGGCGGCAGTGTCGGGCCTGGTGGGAGCGCGGTGGTGACGCCGGGCGGGCTCGTTGTGCTCACGGATCGGCGGTCCGCTTCCGGGTCGCTGGTGGAGGCGGTCCGGGAGGCGATTCGCTGCGGCGCGGCGTGGGTCGTTCTTCGCGAGCGGGATCTGCCGTACGCCCGGCGAATGGCTCTGGCAGTTGAACTCCGTGCGATCGTCCCGTCCGGTCGATTGATCGTTTCCGGTCCCGACCCGCTCGGCGGGAGCGCCGTCCACCTGGCCGGCGCCGATCCGCTGCCGTCGGGCGTCGCGTCGGCGGATGGTCGGCGACTCGGTGCCGGGTCGTCGGGGATCTCCCTGATCGGGCGCTCCTGGCACGGGTTCGAGGATCTGTCGGGTGTGGACTACGTGACCGTTTCGCCGGTCTATCCGACAGTGTCCAAGCCGGGCTACGGGCCGGCACTCGGTGCGGCCGGGGCCGCCGGGATGCGCGCGCCGGTGCCCTGGCTGGCGCTCGGCGGGATCGACTCGGCGGAGCGCGCGCGGGAATGCGCCGCGGCTGGGGCGGTGGGCATCGCCGTGATGGGTGCGGTGATGCGGACGCCGTCGCTGGCCGGGGAACTCACCGCGGCCTTCGCGGGGGTTGGGGCCGGGCGATGGTGACTCCGCCGGTGGTGTTGACCATTGCCGGGTCGGACTCCGGTGGGGGTGCGGGGATTCAGGCCGACCTGAAGACGTTTGCGGCGTTGGGGGTTTTCGGGACTTCGGTGATCACGGCGATCACCGCGCAGAACACCCTCGGTGTTACGGCTGTCCACCCGGTGCCCGCTGATGTCGTAGCGGCTCAGTTGGATGCGGTTCTGGGGGATCTGCCGGTTGTCGCGGTCAAGGTCGGCATGATCTCGGATCCGGCAGTGGCGAAAGTGATCGCGGAACGTGCGGGGGACCTGCCGAATCTCGTGGTGGATCCGGTATTGGTGGCCACCGCGGGGAGCCGGCTGGGGGAGGCGGGCGTGGTGGGGTTGCTCTTGCCGTACGCCCGGGTGGTGACGCCGAACCGGCATGAAGCCGGCGCCCTGCTGGGACGCCGGGTGGAGACCGTCGACGAGATGGTCTCGGCGGCGGCCGAGCTGGCGGCGCTCGGGCCGCGGGCGGTCGTGGTGACCGGTAGTGAACTGGCGCTCGACGTCCTGCACGTCGACGGGGGGAGCACGCTGCTGCGGGGTGAGCCGGTGGCGACCGGTAACAACCACGGGTCGGGGTGCACGTTCTCGTCGGCGATCGCGGTGCGGCTGGCCGCTGGTGACGCGGTGCCGTCGGCGGTGGCGGCGGCCAAGGACTACGTGAACCGGGGCCTGCGTGGCGGCGCCTCGTGGCGGCTGGGTGCGGGGCCCGGACCGCTGGACCACTTCGGCTGGTCCGCCTGACCCCTGGGCCGTCTTCAATCCGCGGGCCACGTCAGCCCATGAATTAGCTCCGGCGGTGTGCGGCACTTTGCGGGACCCTTTTCGGCCGTACGCCGCCGGGTTTATCAGATTTTGGGAGGTTTTGATCATGCGTCGTAAGGTCTATGTCGAGGGTCCGGGGATTCGGGTGCCGTTCACCGAGGTGGTGCTCACCGGTGACCATGCGCCGGTGCGGCTCTACGACACGTCCGGGCCGGGCAGCGAACCCGAGAGAGGGCTGCCTGAGCTGCGGAAACCGTGGCGGACCGGGCGGACTCAACTGGCTTCGGCGCGGGCCGGGATCGTCACGCCGGAGATGGAGTTCGTGGCGCTGCGGGAAGGTGTGGACACCGAGCTGGTGCGGGCCGAGATCGCCGCCGGACGGGCGGTGCTGCCCGTCAACGTCAACCACCCCGAATCCGAGCCGATGATCATCGGGTCGCGGTTCCTGGTGAAGGTGAACGCCAACATCGGTACGTCGGCGGTCACCTCGTCGGTGGCCGAGGAGGTCGAGAAACTCACCTGGGCGACCCGCTGGGGTGCCGACACGGTGATGGATCTGTCGACCGGGCCGAGAATTCATGAGACCCGGGAGGCGATCGTACGGAATTCTCCGGTCCCGATCGGTACCGTGCCGATCTATCAAGCCCTGGAGAAGGTAAAGGGCGACCCGCTGAAACTCACCTGGGAACTGTTCCGTCAGACCGTGATCGAGCAGGCCGAGCAGGGGGTCGACTACATGACGATCCATGCTGGAGTGCTGTTGGAATACGTGCCACTGGCCGCTGAGCGGGTCACCGGAATCGTTTCCCGGGGCGGCTCGATCATGGCCGCGTGGTGTCTGGCCGAGCACCGCCAGAACTTCCTGTACACGCATTTCCGGGAACTGTGCGAGATCTTCCGGGAGTACGACATCACCTTCTCGCTCGGTGACGGGCTCCGGCCGGGTTCGATCGCCGACGCCAATGACGAGGCGCAGTTCGCGGAGCTGCGCACCCTCGGCGAGCTGACCCACATCGCGTGGGAGTACGACGTACAAGTAATGGTCGAAGGTCCTGGTCATGTCCCCATGCACAAGATCAAGGAGAACGTGGACCTGCAGGTCGAACTGTGCGGTGGGGCACCCTTCTACACGCTCGGGCCGCTCACCACCGACATCGCGCCCGCCTACGACCACATCACCTCGGCGATCGGCGCGGCGATGATCGGCTGGTTCGGGACGGCGATGCTCTGCTACGTCACCCCCAAAGAGCACCTCGGCCTGCCGGACAAGGATGACGTCAAAGCGGGCATGATCGCCTACAAGATCGCGGCGCACGCGGCTGACCTGGCCAAAGGGCATCCCGGGGCGCAGGACTGGGACGACGCGCTGTCCCGTGCCCGGTTCGACTTCCGGTGGGAGGACCAGTTCGAACTGGCCCTCGACCCGGAGACCGCTCGGTCCTATCACGACCAGACGCTGCCGGCCGACGCCGCCAAGACCGCGCATTTCTGTTCGATGTGCGGGCCGAAGTTCTGCTCGATGAAGATCAGTCATGAGCTTCGGGCGGCCGGGATGAAGGCCAAGTCCAGCGAGTTCGTCGACGCCGGTGGGCGGGTCTATCTGCCGGTGACGCCGAACTGATTCGGTGTGGCGACCGTCCGGGGGCGGTCGCCACATCGGTTTCAGAGCACGCGGTTTCAGAGCCGGTAGAACGTCACGTAGTGGTCCGGGGTGAAGTAGGCGACCCGGGTGCTGCGGTTGACCACGATGCGGTAGGCGTCCCGGGCGGCACCGCGGGCGCGGGAGTACACGTCGTACTCGGAGTAGGTGGCCGACGGGAGCTGGCCCTCACGGTTGTAGAAGGTGCCGCCGGTGTAGTTGTAGTTGCCGTACGGCCACGAGTACCAGCCGGCTGACGTGGGCCAGCCGAGGGACTGCCAGCCGGTGAAGGCGGTTCTGGCCGCCGAACATCGACTGATCGTGCAGGTGGAGTAGACCGCCGCCTGAGCCGCGTCGGTCGTGGTGGGTGCGACGATCGCGGGGGCGACGAGGGCTGTTCCGGAGAGGCCCACTACCAGGGCCAGGCCAGCGAGGAACCGGCCGATGCGGCTGATCATGATCGGACTCCCGATGTCTAGGGGGCAGAAACCCTTACATCGACAATCGTCATTGCTTGACGCGGTCGGCGGTACCTCCCGATCGCATCATTCCATCGGTGTTAGCCGATGCGTTACCCGGCCGGTTCGCCGACCGTGAGGATTCGGACACGGCTGCCGCATCTACCTGGTACTCAAGTCACCACGCCGGGCCTTGGTTGTGCGACGGAGCGCGAGTGCCTTTCTGCGTGGTTACTTGGGGTTCGAATCGCGCCCTAAGTCACCACGCAGACCCGGACCGTGAAACGTCTCTAGCGGCCTAGGTCGTTGACCCAGCCGACGTAGTCGTCCTCGCGGCCACCCGGGCGGCCGCGCTGGGCGGACTGCGGAGCCGTCGCTTGTGGGCCGGTCTGCTGCGGGGCGGCCTCGGGGCCGGACGCGAAACCGTTGAACGAGCCGGGTTGCGCTTCCGGCTCGGGAGCGTTGCGGCGGGTGCGCCAGCCGCGCCGCTGGCCGCCACCGGAACTCTGCGCCGGCTGCTGCCCGGAGAAGCGGGGCTCGGCGTCCGGGCCCGAGACCTGAGCCGGGGCCAGGCCGGCGACCTGGGCCGGGATCGAGGCCGGGGCGGCGAACTGGGCCGAACCGTGCCCTGGCGCCGGGACTTGGGCGTGAGCACCGGTCGGGACTTGGGCGTGGCCGCCGGCATGGGCCTGAGCGTGGGCGCCGGTGGGGGAGTGGGGGTGGGCGTTGGCCGAGGGCTGGACTCGGGCGTGGGCGCCGGTCGGGGTCCGGTGCGGGGCTGCGGTGGCCTGCGGGCCGGGGGTGTTCTGGTGACCGGGTGCGTTCTGTGGGGCGGGCGTGCCCTGGTGGAACGGGTTGCCGGTGGGGAACGGTACCGGGGCGGCCGGCGGGGTGGCGGCCAGGTCCTGCAGCGGATGCGGGCGGTCGCCCATGGTGAAGATGCCGGTGTCCGAGGGGCGCAACTGGTCCTCGGGGCGCAGTGCCGCGGCGGCTGCGGCCTGGGCGATCGCGGACTCGTTCGGCACGTCGCGGCGGGGGAGGCTGGCGCGGCCGGAGACCGATTCGGGCTTCGGGCCGGCGGGCGGCTCGGGCTCGGGGCTCGCGCCCGAAGGGGTGTCCGGCCGGGTGTCCGGCTGGTTGCCGGTCTCAAGGGTGCCGGATGCTGCCCCAGGGGTGCCGGATGCTGTTCCGGGAGCGTCGGTCCCGGTCCCGGTTCCAGGGGTGTCGGCCGCGGTCTTGGGGGCGCTGCGGACGATCGCGGCCAGGACCGAGCCGAGGACGCCGGCGCCGCTCGCGGTCATCGCCGCCCAGTACGGGTTCAGTGCGAAACCGGATGCCGAGCCGGGGCCGGCGATCAGGTAGGACAGGGTCAGCATGGCCGGGCCGGCCAGTCCGCTGAGGGCGACCGTCAGCGTCGACATCCGCCGGCTGCGGGCGATCCAGCCGATGATCAGCCCGGTGAGCAGGGCGATCGCCGGCATGGTCGCGAACGGGGTGTGCTCGGCGACGGCGGCCGGGATGAGGTTCCCCGACAGGACGCCGAGTCGCACGTCGGCGGGGGTGCCGCCGGGCTTCAGTGACGGGGCGATGGAGACCAGCGCGACGGCCCAGACGATGACGCTCAGGGTGGCGAGGCTCCAGCGGGCCACCGCCCGAGCGGCGGCGGCGTACCCGGCGAAGATGCCGATCGCGGCGCCGAGGCCGGCGCAGATGCCGATGATCAGGACCGGGTGCACGCCGGTGACGTGGGCGTCCCGGGCCGGCTGCATGGTCAGCGGCAGGACGGCGAGGGCGCCGATCCCGGCGGCCAGGCCCATCGCGAGCGCGCCGCCGGAGGAGACCGGCCGGGGTGACCACCGCGGCCGGAGCGCGGTGGCGACCACGGCTCCGAGGGCCGCCGCCGTCATCGTGATCCAGGCGATCCAGGCGAGTTGCGCTGTCCACTGATCACGCTGAGTGATTTCCAAAGTCTGGTCGAGCCGCACCATGCCGAGCCCGTATGCGATGCCCAGCTGACCCGCCCCGATCACCGCGGCGGCCGTGACGGTGGCGGCCAGTAGCTTCAGCCAGCTCCGAAATGCCATGCCGGGCACGTTACGGAATGTTCCGCATGATGCGCCAGTCCGGGGTGCCCTTCTTAAGGCAGCCTAAAGTCGACAACTGCGACAATCGACTTGCGTCAATCGAACTTCGGTCACTGACGGTGACTCGCGCAGGTCGTACGAGCTACTTGCCAGATCGACTGTCCGGAGTGGACACTGTCGCGCACGGACAACGGGTCCGTCGTGTCGCGCCAAACCTTGCCACCGTGTTGTTCGAGGTCGCGAGGCAGGACTCTCACATAGTGGTTGGAATCGTGATGTTGTCCGGTGATCGTGACCTCACAGACCGTCGCGCGTGACTCATTCGCGCACGTCAACGTTGGGAGCGCGTCCACGGAACGGTCACGCGCGCGCTTATCATTCGGACAGCCGGCTATTTTCCGGGAGGATCGAGACTTCCCAAAAGGCCTGGCGTTCTGATGAAATCGCCGCCGTGCCGGAAACGGCGCGGGCCTTGCCGCGGATTCCGGAGGTGGTCGGACCGTGGCCGCCGATGGGCCTGCTCCCGCCAATGGTGCGGAGCGGGATGACCGCGAAGGAGAAGTCGTGAGCACGGGATCCTCGGCCCTGGCTGCGCGACCCGCGCGACGCGGCGGCTTTCGGGGTTTGCGGAACCTGCGGCTGCGCGGGAAGATCGCTGGCCTGCTGCTCCTGCCGCTGACCGCGGTGTTCGTCCTGGCCTCGATGCGGATGATCGAGGTGACCCGGCAGTCGACCGACGCCGCCCGGGTCGTCCGGCTCGCCGAACTCGGCACCGAACTGTCCGACCTCGGCCGGCTGCTGCACGACGAGCGGATGGCCGCCGCCGAGTTCCTGTCCGGGCCGAAACGGCCGGACACCGGGTACCAGGAAGCGATCAAGGCGGTGGACGCCCAGATCCAGACGGTCCGGGACGACCGCGCCGAGATCACCGGAGTGCCCGACCGGGTCGAGACCCGGCTGGTCATCATCGAACGGCAGCTCGCCACCCTGACCGCGCTGCGCACCGGGGTCAACAAACGTAACGGCACCAACCTCGCCGAGGCGACCGGCTCGTACGGCGGGATCCTCGGCAGCCTGACCGACTACGAATCGCTGCTCAGCCTGGAAGCCGCCCGCGGCCCGGTCGCCGACGGCCTGAGCGCTCTCGGCTCCTTCACCGTGCTGGAGACCGCGGCCGCCGACCAGGCCGCACTCGCCTACCTGATCCGGGCCACCGGTGACTTCGGCGCCGACCGGCAGCGACAGCTGATCGCCGCGCAGGTGACCCGGGCCGGCGCGCTCACCGACTTCCGCGCGGTCGCCACCGAGGCACAGAGCGATCTCGTCGACGCGGTCCTCGGCGACCCCGCGGTGAGCCGCGCCGACCAGGTGTCGGCCCGGCTCCGGGGCGCGCAGGCGGTCAGCCTGGCCGAGGTCAGCGACGCGTTCGGCGAGGTGCTCGCGCTGCTCCGCGGCACCGAACGGCAACTCGAGGAACAGGTCGTCGAGGTCGCCGCCGAGGAGAAGACGGCGACCGCCCGGCTGGCCACGATCGAGTTCATCGCTGTCTCGCTCATCGTGATCGCTGCCGTCGCTCTCGGCTTCTACCTGGGCCGGTCGCTGCTGCTCGCGGTCCGCCGCCTGCGGGAGGGCGCGCTCGGCGTGGCCAACCGGGACCTGCCGGTCGCGGTCAGCCTGTTGCACGACGTGGAAGGCCTCAACGAGGGCGGTGTGGAACGGATCGTCGCGCAGACGCGGGACCCGATCCAGATCCTCGAACAGGACGAGTTCGGCGAGGTGGCCGAAGCCTTCAACATGGTCCACCGGGAGGCCATCCGGATCGCTGCCGAACAGGCCGCCATGCGGACCAGCATGTCCACCATGTTCCTCAGTCTGGCCCGGCGCAGCCAGACCCTGGTCGACCGGATGATCGGCGAACTGGACCAGATCGAGCGACTGGAGGAGGACCCGAAGCGGCTGGCCCGCCTCTTCGAACTCGACCACCTCGCCACCCGGATGCGCCGCAACGACGAGAACCTGCTGGTCCTGTCCGGTGCCGAAGTGGGCACACCGCGGCGTGAGGACGCCCTGCTGATCGACGTGCTGCGGGCCGCCCAGTCCGAGGTCGAGCTCTACCACCGGATCGAGTTCGGCACCGTCGACACCGACGCGCTGGTCGCCGCGGCCGCCGTCAACGACGTGGTGCGCCTGATCGCCGAACTGCTCGACAACTCGACCCGCTTCTCCGCGCCGGAGACCGTGGTGATGGCGCACGGCTCCCGGGCCGGTGGGCATGCCGTGATCCGGGTCGAGGACCGTGGGCTGGGCATCACCCCGGAACAGATGGAACACCTCAACCGCCGGTTGTACGAACCCAGCGAAGTGGACGCCTCCGCCTTCCGCCTGATGGGCTTCGCGGTGATCGCCCGGCTGGCATCCCGGCACGGCATCCACGTCGAGTTGCACCCCGGTCCCGACGGTGGCACGACCGCTGAGGTCACCCTGCACCCCGACATCGTGGTCGTGCCCGGCACCGAGCAGGACGGGCCGCCAGCGGGACGGGCGGCCAGCTGGACCCGGCCCGGCCCGCCGCCGCAGCCGCCCCTCGGGACACCCCGGAACCTGGAGGTACGGCCACCGGTCCGGACCGCTCCGCCACCGATGCGAGCGACGTACCAGCCGCCGCCCCAGGTCGGCGTGCCGATGTCCGAACTGGACCTCGTGCCGACCCCGGACCGGCCGAAGCTTCCGACCCGCGTACCCAAGCCGGTGGACACCGACCCCCTGGCTCCCGTGCCGGTCGCGGCACCGGCCGTGCCCACCGGGGACCCCGCGGGGGATCCCGCACCGGCTGCGCCGATCCAGATCGAGATGCAGCAGACCTGGTTCGCCGGCGAGGCGGAGGCCGAGGGATGGAACGGCATGCCGACCGCGGGGTACGCGCCGCCCGGCACGACGACCCGCGCCGAGACACCCGCCGCACCGCCTGTCGCCGCACCGCCGGCCCCCACCCGGCCCGTCTCCGGACCGCCCACCCGCACCGTGCCGAAGCCTCGCCGGGCTGGTGAGGAACGCTGGCGGACCGCCGCGGACGACGGCTGGCATCTCGCTCGGGCGGCCTCCGATCCGAAGGACGCCGGCACCACCCGATCCGGGCTGCCGGTGCGGATTCCCCAGGCCCAGCTCGTACCCGGTGGAGTGGAAACCACCCCGCGGGCGCAACACCGTCGCAATCCGGATGAGGTTCGCGGGCTACTTTCCGCGTATCACCGGGGAGTGCAACGAGGGCGGACGGACGGCGTTGCCGAAACCGCCGCCACGGCAACACAGCCTCCCAAGGAGAACGATCAGTGACCAGGCCCCCCACCATGCACGACATGGGCTGGCTGCTCAGCAATTTCGCGGACAGCGTCGCCGGCATCGCCCACGTGGTCGCGGTCTCGGCCGACGGCCTGCTGCTGGCCTCGTCCCGGGATCTGCCGGGCGACCGTGCCGACCAGCTCGCCGCCATAACCTGCGGCGTGGTCAGTCTCACGGACGGTGCGTCCCGGATGTTCAACGCCGGAACCGTGCAGCAGACCATCATCGAAATGGACAGCGGCTATCTTTTCCTGATGTCCATCAGCGACGGTTCGTCGATGGCGGTCCTGGCGGCGCGCAGTTGCGACGTCGGTCAGGTCGGCTATGAGATGGCCCTGCTGGTGGAGCGCGTCGGGGCGGCTTTGTCGCCGGCCGTGCGCGAGGCCGTCAGCAGCCATTAGGCGCCGGGGCGTTTGCGCCCGGCGGAGACGAGGTGACCGCGCATGACAGAGCCGCACGATCCACGGGGCAACCTGGTGCGGCCGTACGCGGTCACCCGCGGCCGGACCGAACCGATCCGGGACATCCCGATCGAGGCGGTCCTGATCGCGGGACCGGAAGCCGTGCAGGAGTCACGGTTCGCCGGGCACGACAAGTACCGCATCGCCGTGTTGTGCGAGCCCAAAGCACTATCGCTCGCCGAACTCGCGGCGTTCACCCGGTTGCCGCTAGGGGTGGCCCGGGTGCTCGTCGCCGACATGGTCGCTGACGGACTGCTCGAGTTGCACAGTGCCGCTCCCAAGACCGGTTTCACGGAGCGGATGGACATGCTGGGAAGGGTGTTGGGTGGACTTCGCAACCTCTGAGCGGGCGCGACCGCACCCCGCCGAGATCACCTCCGCGAAGATCGTCGTCGCGGGTGGTTTCGGTGTGGGTAAGACGACTCTGGTCGGGGCGGTCTCCGAGATCGAGCCGCTCACCACCGAGGCGGTGATGACCGTGGCCGGCGCCGGGATCGACGACGCCTCCAAAGTGCCGGGCAAGGGCAGCACCACGGTGGCGATGGACTTCGGCCGGATCACCATGGCCGACGACCTGATCCTCTATCTGTTCGGTACTCCCGGGCAGACCCGGTTCTGGTTCATGTGGGACGAGCTGATCCGGGGTGCCGTCGGTGCCGCGGTGCTCGTCGACACCCGGCGTCTCCCGGACGCGTTCGCACCACTGGACTACTTCGAGAACCGGCATCTGCCGTATCTTGTCGCGGTCAACTGCTTTGAAGGCGCGCCACGATACGAGCTGGAGGAGGTCCGGGAGGCACTCGCCATCCCGGCCCGGGTTCCGCTGGTGATGTGTGACGCCCGGCATCGCGATTCGGTCAAGGCCGTACTCATCAGGGTGGTCGAGCATGCGATGGCGACCCTGGTTGCTGAACAAGGGCAGGCCACGCCGGTCGGCTAGTGCCGTCCGGCGGGTGCCCCATCGGCGAGGGCGTACGTTCCCGGACCTGGACATCCGGACCGACCGTCTCCTGCTGCGCGAGCTGCGGGAGACGGACGTACCCGAAGTCGTCGCCGGAGCCTC